>CAIYXD010000460.1 GCA_903930085.1 uncultured Flavobacteriia bacterium | reverse complement strand
GCTTGGACAACAATTATGATTTGTTTCACTTTTTACATGTCCAAACTGTACACGCAAGTTCCGACAGCTCAACGAAAATTTTTAGTGTTGCTTTTTTCTGCGCAGTGGCTCTTGAATGTACTTTGGAACCCTGTATTCTTTAACTGGCATTTCATTGCAATTGGCGCTTTGGTTATTTCAATGCTATTGGGTGTTTTAATTTTCATGCACGTTAAATTGGCGAAAGGAAACAAAATCTTGCTTTTCCTTCTTCTTCCATACTTAGTTTGGTTAGCAGTTGCTTTAAGTTTGAATCTATATCCGCTTATTTTTAAAGGATAAGTTCTTTTTTTGTACGTTTTAAAACAAAAACGGTAAACAATAAAAAACCCTGTAGACAATAGTTTACAGGGTTTTTCAATTCTTTTAATCTGCTTTTAACAAAATTCCGCGTAGGCTTCTGTTAAATTATCCGCAATCATTTGAGCGGTTCCGCCTTCAATGTGGTGGCGCTCCAAGAAATGCACCAACTTACCATCTTTAAATAATGCAATGGATGGGGAGGATGGAGGATAAGGCAAAAAATACTTTCTTGCTTGCGCTACTGCTTCGCCATCTACTCCTGCAAAAACGGTTGCAAGTCCGGCTGGAATTGTTGCGCCTTTTAAAGATAACTTTACGCCTGGACGCATATTCCCTGCAGCACAGCCACAAACGGAATTTACAACAACAAGCAAACATCCTTTGGAATCTTGAATGGTATGATCTACCGCTTCTGGTGTGGTTAACTGCTCAAATCCGACCTGAATGAGATCTTCTTTCATTGGTCGTACTAACTCTGGTGGGTACATATATTTCGTTTTAATTATTACCTACTACAAAAATACAAAATCAATAAGCCAATTTCCGTTTTTGCTTTTATTTTATTTCTTCAAACGGGAATACCTAATTTCTTTATCCAATGGAATGGAATGGAGTAAATGATCCGCTAATTCTTTTCCTAAAAGCGGTGCCAACAAATAACCTTTCGCTCCAAGCCCGTTGTAAACAATAAGTTTTGGAAACGTTTCATGTCTTCCCATAATTGGTCGCCTATCTAATGTTGTAGGGCGAATACCGGCCGTCTGTTCTGTAATGGTATACGGAGCGGAAGTGAGATAGGAAAGATGGTCGCAAATCTCCTTTCTTCCTTCGGCTGTTGTTGTGTCGTTGCAGGTGTTCCAAACATAAGTAGAACCTATTTTAAATGTTTTATTTCCGGATGGAAGCACAAAACATTTCCGGTTTAAAGATTCATTTTCTGGCAGTGTTTCGGATGTTATCGTGAGAATTTCGCCTTTTGTTGGGTTGATTGGAATTGCTCCAAACCATGGATTATTGCGTACTTCAACACCTTCACAAAAAATAATGCCATCAAAGGATTCCTCTTTATATTCGCCGGTTTCAGGATCAATTTTTGTGTAATCAACTTCTTCGTTTACCAAGTCTAAAACCGTGGAAAGCCATTTTTTTGATTCTTCCAAAAAGGAATGCGTAGCAATAAAAGCACTGTTCTTTACACGACCGGAACCAAATAAATTCGTTGCTTTTCCATACGTTAAATCGTCCGATGAAAGCTTCGTAAGGTACGCACAAAATTCTTCCAACTCCTGTTTGCTTAGCCAAAAGTCACGCTCTTGCTCAGAGGAAAATAAACGCCGAATAGTAATTGAATGCATGAATTGGTGTCCGCATTTTTCGCCTAATTTTGCATAAAATTCTTTCGCAAATGGTAGAAACGCATCTACCCGCCACGATTTTGTCATCCGACGAAAAACGATTGGATTAATCATACCAGCCGCGACTATGGAACTGCGGTTTTTACCATCGTCTATCATTTTTACGGAATGCCCCTCAGAAACCAATGCTTTAGAGATAGAAATCCCAGCGATTCCGGCTCCTATTATTAGAAATTTCTGTTGCTCCATTATTTCGTTATAGCTAAACTTAAAATACTGATGCGAATATCCGGATAATTTTTTTGAATGGATCTAGCCAATGCTTCCAGTGTCGCACCTGTTGTTACAACATCGTCTACAAGTGCAATATGTTTTACGTTCTGATTTCCCTTTTTTAGTATAAAATTATCAACAACATTGTCCCAACGTGCAAATTTTCCTCTGGTGGTTTGGCTTTCTGTATGTTCTTGTTTTTTAAGGAAATTAGCGTCCATTTTTACGGATAAAACAGCAGCAATTCCTGCAGCAATCTGCTCGCTTTGATTGTAGCCACGGACAAATTCTTTTTTTGGATGTATTGGAACCGGAACAAGTAAATCTAAGTCTTTAAATGCTTCCAGTAATTTTATTTTTCTTCCTATTTCTTTGCCGAATGCAACGCCAACAGTAGGGTTGGACTGGTATTTCAATGCGTGCAGGATTTTTTGAGAAGATTTCCCTTTTTCAAAATACAATAACGCGTATGTTCCTGCAAATGAAACCCTTCCCCAAAATAATTGGTCTAGTTTTGTTGGCTCGGTGTATAATTCAAAATAGGTATACACTAATTCTCCATGACAAAAAGAGCAAACCCATTGTTCCGAAGCAGCAAGTTCATTTTTACACATTAAACAACTTTCCGGAAAAATTATAGGGCTAATCGATCGGTAGAGGTTTTTCCAAATTTTCGGCTGAAAAAGCAGTCTTTTCATACCCAAATCTAAGAAAAAAAACTATACACAATTTAGTGTTTAAAATATCAAAAATTATTTCTTGACTTTGGCGTAAAAAGGACCTAATTTTATAGAACATTTTTCAAACTTCTTTGAATTCAACTGTTTGACCAATTAAATAAATTTATCCACAAAGCCTTGTCATTGCGATGTGAATATCTTTCACAACAATGTTAATAAACTTGTTAAGGTTTGCCTTTAAAGGCTTTCCGATTACTAATGTTAATAACATCGAGTTTTTGTGAATTTCTTTAGTTGCGAAAGGGAAGTATTTTAACAATTTTTGTAAGCCCTAATAATGGGATTTTATCAAAAATTTTTCTTGGATTTCAAAGAAGAGGAGGCGAAGGACCAAAACTTACAAAAAATAGTGTGTCGTGGTAATTGCTGCAACTATTTAATTAAATAAAAAATACAATAAAAACACAACAAAATAAAATGGCACAAGTAGAACCAATTTTAGCGAAAGACAATAATAGATTTGTTCTATTTCCAATTCAACACGATGACATCTGGTCTTTTTATAAAAAGGCAGAGGCCAGTTTTTGGACGGCAGAAGAAATTGATCTTTCTCCAGATTTAATTGATTGGGAACATAAACTAACGGACGATGAGCGCCATTTTGTAAAACATATTCTTGCTTTTTTCGCAGCATCTGATGGAATTGTAAACGAAAATCTTGCCGAAAACTTCTTGTCCGAAGTGCAATACACGGAAGCAAAATTCTTCTACGGTTTTCAAGTTGCAATAGAAAATATTCACTCTGAAACCTATTCTTTGTTGATTGATACCTACATCAAGGATAGTGCCGATAAAAACCATTTGTTTAATGCTATCGACACCTTGGATTGTGTGCGTAAAAAAGCAGATTGGGCGTTGCGTTGGATTGATAAAGGTTCTTTTGCAGAACGGTTGGTTGCTTTTGCTGCGGTGGAAGGAATTTTCTTCTCCGGTTCGTTCTGTTCTATTTTCTGGTTAAAGAAAAGAGGATTGATGCCAGGGCTTTCCTTTTCCAATGAATTAATCTCCAGAGATGAAGGCCTACATTGCGACTTCGCTTGTTTGTTGTACAACAACCACGTAGTGAACAAATTGACGAAAGACCAGGTGAAGGAAATTATCATGGATGCTGTAGAAATTGAAAAAGAATTTGTTACAGACGCCCTTCCTGTTCGTTTAATTGGGATGAATAGCGACTTGATGGCACAATATATCGAGTTTGTAGCCGATAGATTATTACAGGAATTAGGAAACGATAAGGTATATAACGTTTCTAACCCATTTGATTTCATGGACATGATCTCCATTCAAGGAAAAACAAATTTCTTCGAGAAAAGAGTTGCTGAATATCAGAAAGCTGGCGTTTTGGATGGCAAAAACAACCAGACTTTTAGCATCGACGAAGAGTTTTAAAGAAATAGAATACGAGTAAAAAAAATTAAAATAAAAGAGCGCACATGTATGTAGTAAAAAGAGACGGTAGAAAAGAAGCCGTTAAATTCGATAAAATCACAGCAAGGATTATTAAAATGTGCTACGGATTAGACCCTTTGGTTTCGCCGGAAGTGGTTGCGATGAAAGTAATCGAAGGAATTTATGACGGGGTAACAACAACCATTTTGGATAATCTTGCTGCAGAAACTGCAGCTGCAAAAACAATTGATCATCCAGATTACGCATTGTTGGCTTCTAGAATTGCCGTTTCTAATCTTCACAAGGAAACTAAAAAAACCTTTTCGGAAGTAATGTACGACATGCACCATTACATTGATCCAAAAACAAATCAACCTGCTTCTTTAGTTGCAGATGATGTGTTCCAAATCATAATGGACAACAAAGATTTACTAGATTCTAGCATTATTTATGACCGCGATTTT
>CAIYXD010000459.1 GCA_903930085.1 uncultured Flavobacteriia bacterium | reverse complement strand
GTATTTCGCGTCAATTGTGGTGGGGACACCAAATTCCAGCTTGGTATTTTGGTAGCGGTTCGGAGGATTATGTTGTGGCAAAAACAATTGACGAAGCACTAGAATTGGCAACAGCGAAAGCCGGAAGAGCAATTGCAGCGTCCGAATTAAAGCAAGACGAAGATGTTTTGGATACGTGGTTTTCAAGTTGGTTATGGCCGATATCCGTTTTCAACGGTTTGACGCGACCAGGAAACGAAGAAATAAAGTATTATTATCCGACCAACGATTTGGTTACAGCGCCCGAAATCATGTTTTTCTGGGTAGCACGAATGGTTATCGCAGGATACGAATACATGGGCGATTTACCTTTCAAAAATGTTTATTATACCGGAATTGTTCGCGATAAACTGGGACGAAAAATGTCGAAATCTTTGGGTAATTCGCCCGATCCGATTGAGTTGATTGAGAAGTTCGGTGCCGATGGCGTGCGCATGGGAATCTTGATTTCTTCGCCTGCAGGAAACGATTTGCCTTTTGATACTTCCCAATGTGAACAAGGAAGAAATTTCACGAACAAAATCTGGAATGCCTATCGTTTGGTAAATGCGTGGGAAGTGCGGGAAATGGAACAACCAAAATCTTCCGTTAAAGCGATAGAGTGGTTCGATTTTAAATTTAACCAGCAACTTATCGAAATCAATGAATTGTTTGATAAATTCAAAATTTCGGAAGCATTGATGGCAACGTATAAATTAGTTTGGGACGATTTCTGTTCTTGGTATCTGGAAATGATTAAGCCAGGTTACGAGCAGCCAATTGATGCCAAAACGATTGAAGCAACGAAAGATTTCTTCGAGAAAATTTTGAAAATTATTCAGCCATTTACTCCTTTTATTGCAGAGGAATTGTGGCATTTAATCCGCGAAAGAAAAGACGGCGAAGATATTATTATTGCAGAATGGCCAGCGGTTCAAACGGTAAACGAAAGTGTTTTAATTTCCTTCCATAAAGCGGAAGAGGTAATCACCAATATTCGGAATGTGCGCAAGCAAAACAATATCGCAAATAAGGTGAAAATGGAATTGTGCATCAAAAAGAACAACGACATCGACACTACTTTTGATGCGGTAATTGTGAAAATGGGCAATTTGTCGCAATTGGAGTATGTTGCGGAAAAAGTTGCTAACGCAAACTCGTTTTTGGTGAATTCCAACGAATACTATATTCCATTTGGCGATTCCATCGATTTGGAAGCAGAGAAAAAGAAATTGACAGAAGAACTAGAATATACCAAAGGCTTTTTGAACAGCGTGCAACGAAAACTCCAAAACGAGAAATTCATGGCCGGAGCTCCCGAGCAAGTTGTTGCAACGGAACGCAAAAAAGAAGCAGAAGCACTTAGTACAATCGCTGTTCTAGAAGAGAAAATTTCTTCCATGAATTGATAAATAAACAACAAGATTAGAGCCTGGCAGAAATGTTGGGCTTTTTTTTGCTTTAAACGGTGAAATCCAATACCGATAATTGATTGGAAGCTTGAAGATTTAATTGGTAATTTCCTTTTGGGAAATCGTAAAATTTCACATCTAATTCATGGTCTCCAGCAGCAAGTTCAATACTTCCAGAACGAAAAGCATCATTTTCAGATACGCGAAAAACGTCTACAAATAGAATCAAAGATTCATTTGCTTTTAGATATACCCGGCTTTCTGGCGTTACTGGTTTTGGATAGATAAACGCGTCGAATTTTTTTTCTGAAGAGCCTAAAACGCCTTCAATTGTAACTCTTTCGGTCTTTTGTTCCGGTTTGTTGGTTGGGTTTTTTGTGCGCAATGGTACACCTAAATTGGGATGAACAAGTGCTTGCTTTGAAGCTTTTAAAAAATTAACCGTATCCGTTGTTGTTTGCATATTGCCTGAAATCACTATTGATCCTAAGGAAATAGTGCAGATTTCCCAGGGAATTATAGGGTTAAATGGGTAATCAGGAACCACTCCTGAAAGCGTAATTATATCTTCATAAGGAAATTTGAAATAAGGCAACTCTCCAATAGCAATGGCAAGTGAATCCGGATTTTTAACCGTGCTATCCAGTAATGCCACATCCGTTTTTGTGGTATCACTTTTTAGTAAAATGCTCGTTTCGGCATTTAATTTTGAAATCAATTCTTTAGAAAGCGTATTCTGACAACTGAACAAGGT
>CAIYXD010000458.1 GCA_903930085.1 uncultured Flavobacteriia bacterium | reverse complement strand
ACAAATGAATTGAACTTTTTGCGCCATTCCTTTGGAAAGTTCCTCAATTCGTTTTTTTCGCCAATCGGCAATATTAAATTTTTCGAGCCAGTATTCCAGCTGTGTTTTCACATCCTTCTTGGATAAACCGCGCAATTGACCTAGAAATAAAGCATGATCTTCTACTGTCATTGTTCGGTATAAACCGCGTTCTTCCGGCAAATAACCAATCATAGATAGGTGTTGCTGCGTCATTAAATCGCCGTTGATTCGCACAGATCCGTTATCGGCTTCTATTATGCGATTAATAATGCGAATTAGTGTTGTTTTTCCAGCGCCATTTGGACCTAGGAGACCAAAAATCTCACCTGCTTCGATGCGCAATGAAATATCGTCCAAGGCAAGATTACGCAAAAATGATTTTGAAACATGTTGAATTTCGAGCATGGGAATACTTTGAAAAGGCTAAACTACTAAAAATGTTTTAACGGATTAGTATGTAGGCGCCAAAGAAAGCAGAAATCGAATCAAAAAAAAATACGAACGTAAAATATTACGAAAATTCAAATGTAAGTTTCGTTTTTTTATTTTGCGACCTAGTTAGCTTTGCTAAATAATTTTTCTTTCCAGTTTTTCCAACCGTAAACTTTTGAAAACAACAGCAGAAATAGTGGTTGAATGATAAGAATTGTAACTAAACTATCCCAGCCAAACGTTGGCTTACTGTGATCCATAAAAAGTGCATCGGTCTGAAAAGCTTGCCATTCATTCGTTAAAATCAAAGCTGCAAAAATATTATTTACAACGTGGTAGCCCATGGATAATTCCAAGCCGTCATCCATCAATGTCAATAAACCAAGAAATATTCCAGTTCCAATGTAATAGACCATTACGCCATACCCCAGCGTTTCCACTTCTGGATTTGCGCTGTGCAGCAAGCCAAAAAGCAATCCGGTCAAAACAACACTTATCCAGCCTTTTTTATACAATTGTCCAAATCCTTGAAATAAATAACCTCGAAATAAAACTTCTTCGCAAGCTGCTTGCAATGGCATTAAAAAGAATGAAATTAATAGCAATGGAAAAAAAGTTGCTGCATTAAAATTCAGTGTAATGGAAGCATTTGAAAATATGCTTATCACCAAGAAAAGAGCCATCACCGTTCCCCAAATGAAAAACATCGTAAAAAATCGTTTCCAGTCAAATCTTGTTCTATTGGTAATAACAGATAGAATTGGCCTTTTATGCAAGAATTTAACAGCAAGTAATAGGGTTATCAAGGTAAAAATAAATGGAACAATAATGTATACTAAAAATTTGTTTTTGCCTAGATAATTAGCAAAATTGATAGAGTTTTCTAGTTGAAGGTCTTTTCCTACTTCCGAAAAAATAGTAAGTTCCGCAATCAATGGGATTGGCCCAACTAGCATGTAGGCGATTATAACCATCGCAATGGTTAAGATATAAATGGAAATATTATTGTTTCCTTTATTTGCGTTTTGTAAGAAAGACATGAGATAAAGTTAGCATTTTAAACTTAATCCCACCATCCATTTAAAATCTTATTGAAACATATCCTTCATTCTGGAAAAAAAGCTTTTATCATTTTTATCCGGACTAGGTTTAAAGTTTTCGCTATTTTTCATTTTTTCGAGCATTTCTCGTTCTTCTTTCGAAACTTTTTTCGGTGTCCAAACATTGATATGCACAAATAAATCACCTTGTCCATGGCGCTGTAAATGCGGAATTCCTTTTCCTTTCAGTCTCAAAACCTTGCCGCTTTGCGTTCCAGGCTCCACTTTTATTTTAGCTTTTCCGCTTACAGTAGGGATTTCAATGGATTCACCGATTACAGCATCCACAAAATTCACATACGCTTCGTAGTGTAAATTATCGCCATCGCGCTTCAATTCTGGATGTTCCGTTTCTTCAATCAAAACGATTAAATCTCCTGGAACGCCATTGAAAGGCCCGGCATTTCCTTTACCGGTTACGCTTAATTGCATTCCTTCTTCTACACCTGCTGGAATTTCAATCTCAATAACTTCTTCTTGTCGTTTTAAACCTTGAGGATCGGAATCTGCAGGTTTTTTATCGATCATTTTTCCTGCTCCCTGACAAGAAGGACAAACCGATTGCGTTTGCATTGCGCCAAGAAATGTTTGCGCAACCCGGGTGACGCGTCCACTTCCGTTACACGTTTGGCACGACTTATACGTTACGCCTTCTGCATTAACGAGTTTGTTGACTTTTATTTTCTTTTTTACACCTTCCGAAATTTCCTCCAGTGTCAATTTCATTTTTACGCGTAAGTTAGTTCCTTTCACGGTTCTACTTCCGCCATTCCCTCTACTTCCACCAAAGCTACCTCCGCCACCGAAAGCACCGCCAAAAACATCGCCAAACTGTGAGAAAATGTCATCCATGTTCATGCCGCCGCCGCCGCCAAAACCGCTTTGACCGCCAACTCCGGAATGTCCAAAACGATCATATTTAGAGCGTTTTTCATTATTGCTTAGAATTTCGTATGCTTCTGCTGCTTCCTTGAATTTTTCTTCCGCAGATGCATCATCCGGATTTTTGTCAGGATGGTATTTCAACGCTAATTTGCGGTACGCTTTTTTAATCTCCGCTTCGTCTGCATTTTTGGAAACACCTAATATTTCGTAAAAATCTCTTTTTTGACTCATTCCCTATGGGATTTTAATATGTGTGGGGCAGAATTTCAAAATTTATTCTGCATAAATTTATTGACCAACAACTACTTTCGCGAAACGGACTACTTTATCGTTCAAATAATATCCTTTTTCAACGTCCTCGATAACTTTTCCTTTTTCTTTATTAGAAGGAGCGGGAACGTTGGCAATTGCTTCGTGCAATTCGCTGTCAAATGGTTTACCTTTTGCCTCCATAGCTTTCAAACCTTTGGATTCTAAATTATTTTTGAATTTAGTGAAAATCAAATTGAAACCTTCCTTAACACCATTTATTTCTTCGGCAGTTTCATTGTTTAAAATTGCGCGCTCGAAATCGTCCAAAACAGGTAGTAAATCGACAAGAATTCCAGCATTTGCAGTACTAATCAAATCAACACGTTCCTTATTTGTCCGTTTTCTATAATTATCGAATTCGGCATACAAACGAAGAAAACGATCATTCAATTCTGCGTATTTTTCTTCTGGAGTGGGCTCGCTTTTTTCTTCTGGTTGTTCATCGGTAGTTGTTTCAGCAACAACTTCGTTTTCGTTTTTCACGTTTTCGTCTTCTGGATTATGCATTTCTTTTTTCTCTGCCATTGTTCGCGATTTTAGTAATTGTGGCTTGTCAAAGATACTGCCAATATTCTAATTCGGACAGGATGTCAGCGAACTGCAGTAGGAGTGTGAAAAGTTGACATTCAAAAAAATTGAAAACCTTAAAAAAGGTCTTGAAATTATGTTATTCGTTCCTGTTTTAAGTTGTGCATTTAAATCAGAATTATTTTTTAAAAAAATCCTTCCAGTTGAATTGTTGACAATTTTCAATACAATCGCTAAATTTCCTGAATGAGTTCCTTAAATTTGCAGTATTAAACGAATTATATTGAAAGAAATAAAGCCAATCCAAGTCCTAGCTTTCGTGTTAGGTATTTTACTCATTCTGCTGCCAATCGCATTGTATGTGCCAAAAAACGGGTGGAATATTGCCGGACTTAACATTAATTTTCTAGGTAAGGAAAGTTTATGGCACCCTACGGAACAAATAAAGAAAGATATTACAACACTCGTTTCAAAAGTAGACACGAGTAGTATTGAAATCGATACGTTAATGAAGCACAGCAGCGTATCCAATGGAAACATGGGTGCGCCAAATGGAGGAACGTTATCTTCCGAAAGTGCGACAGAAATACATTTAAATGAAACTGGTTTAAGCAACCTTCATGCCTTCTTCCATAAGTTACAGAATGTAGCGAATGACAAAAAAAAGTTACACATTTTACATTATGGCGATTCACAGATTGAAGGCGATCGGATGACTGCCTATATTCGCCAGCGAATTCAAAATCAATTTGGCGGAAATGGACCTGGACTAATTCCAGCGATGAATGTATACAACACCTTCACTTTTACGCAAACTTATTCGGATAATTTCACGCGTTACACTTGTTTTGGTGGTAATAAACTGAAAAACAGAAAGTATGGGTCGATGGGATCTGCAGCTCGTTTCTCTCCAGAATTGGATAGTGCAGGATTGCAGCGGGAATCAACACTAAAAGAAGCTTGGATTGAAATTGCACCGGGAAAAAGTTCGTATTCCAGAGCCCGTGAGTACAATAATGTTTCCATGTATTACAACAGCTGCTACAAACCTTGTTTGGTTAAAGTATTCCAAAATGGAAATTTAATTCACGAAGACAGCTTGATAAAAGATGGAAAAGCGCATTCCATGGACTTAAATTTCCCAACAACTCCAGGAAAACTAAAATTTGTCTTTTCTGCTGCTGTAAGTCCTACAATCAGTGGTTTTTCCTTGGAAGGTGATTTTGGCGTGCAAGTGAGTAATATCGGCATGCGTGGTTCTAGCGGATTTATTTTTGGATCAATGGATCAAAGTCTTTTGTCAAAAATGTATGCGGAATTAAACACAGAACTGATTCTAATGCAATTTGGCGGAAACTCTGTCCCATTCTTTAAAGACAGCAGTTCTGTTAGATCGTATGTATACTCCTTTAAAAGTCAATTAAACACGATTAAGAAATTACGTCCATCTGCTGCAATAGTGGTTATTGGGCCCAGCGATATGTCAAAATTAGAAAATGGTGTTTTTGTAAGTTATCCTTATTTATCCTATTGCGTTGCGCAAATGAAAAAAGTCACACTGGAAGTTGGTGGCGGTTATTGGGATCTTTATTCTGCTATGGGCGGTAAAAACTCAATGCCTTCATGGGTAGAAAAAGGACTTGCTGGAAAAGATTACATTCACTTCAGCAACCAAGGAGCAAGTATTATTTCCCAACTTTTCTTTGATGCATTTGCAGCAGAATTTGCAAAATGGGAATTAAAAACAATCCAATAAATTCCGTGCATTTTGATTCTTAAAGCAATTGGTTTTCTACTGTTTCTTTCACTGGTCTTTTCTTTCAAGGCACAGGAGAATGAAAACGAGCCAATTTCCGACTCGCTTAATGTGTATTGCTTTTCGGATTATGCTATTTTAGATTCTGCTATTGGAAGTCGGTATCCATTTATGGCAATGGAAAAAAATAATTTTCAATTTTTCAATGCTAAAAGTCCAAATTGGGAACATTTCTACCACGAGTTCAATGCGATGGTGAATCAAAAAGATAGAAAATTAAATTTCTACCATCTTGGAGGTTCGCACATTCAAGCGGATATTTATTCACATGATTTCCGAAGTTTTTTACAATCCAACTGGTCAGATATCTCGGGCGAACGTGGAATTGTATTTCCTTTTGATTTGGCGAACACCAATAATCCCGCGAATTATTTTTTTTCCTCTCCAAACCATTGGACAGCATACCGAAGTATCAGCCAACGACCAGAAACTATTGATTATGGACTGATGGGAGCAGCATTAAGTTGCAGGGATTCGCTTATTACTATTTATTTCAGACACGACAAATCGAATGTAAAACCGCCATTTTCTAGTATTCGTATTTACCACAATAAAGGAGAATTGCCATTTGATTTGCAGTTTGGTGAAGCTGAATTATTAGTGAATCGGGTGGAACATAATTTGGAAATTGGGTATACCGATGTTTATTTCACCGATTTAATTGACACCTTAGACCTTCAATTCTCTAGAAATACAGAAGAAGTTTTAGGCTTAGAGATTTATGGTTTTCAATTCATGAATAGCGATCCTGGAATTTCGTACACCTCTATAGGAATCAATGGCGCAGGACTCTACACCTACTTGGCGAATGAAAATTTTGAAGAACAATTAACTGCATATCCTCCAGACTTTTTCACTTTTTCCGTTGGAACAAATGATGCAAATGTTCCTTTCGACAGATTTGACCCACAAGTTTACAAGCGAAATTTGGAGAAAATGATGAAAATTGTTTTGAAGGCTAATCCCAAATGTGCAATACTACTTACTGTTCCAAATGATTCGTATTACCATAGAAAGTATTTAAATAGAAATATTGCGCGTCAGCGGGAAGTAATTATAGAATTAGCGGAAGAATACCAGCAGCCGGTTTGGGATGTTTATGGATTGATGGGGGAATTAGGATCCTCTAAGTTATGGTTTAACAATGGACTTATGCAAAGCGATATGGTACATTTTACGTCCGTCGGTTACCATTTGAAGGGTGATTTGCTGATCGATGCTTTTGTAAAATACCTCGGGCAGATGAAACAAATAGATGAATTAAAAAAAATTAAATAAATGGATCGTTTTTGGCAAATATTTTCTTTCAATGATAAAGAACCACTGATTTTTTCACAACTCGATTTTTGGTTGTTTTTCTTACTCGTTATGGTTGTTTTTTCAGCGGTACACAAGTTCTTTTTAGTGCGAAGTATTTTCTTGACCGCAATCAGTATTTTCTTTTATTTCAAAGCGTCGGGGCTATTTATTATCCTCCTTGGCCTTAGTTTAATTGGTAATTATTTTTTCGGTAATTGGGTACATACGGCTAAAACGCAAAAATCGAAGAAATGGCTAATTGGAATCGCTGCTTTTTTGAATGTCACGGTACTAGCCTATTTCAAATACGCCTACTTTTTTACAGATTCCTTCAATGAAATGTTCCACTCAAATTTCCAGATTTTCAACCATTTATCCTATTGGGGTAATAGTTTTTTTGATGGAAATTACTTTGCTGTAGATCAAATAATCCTGCCAATTGGGCTTTCCTTCTTTACGTTTCAAAGTATCTCATATTTCATAGATATTTACCGCAAAGAGGTTGAACCCGTATCTAACTTCTTTGACTACACATTTTTTGTAACCTTTTTTCCGCATTTATTACTAGGTCCGATTGTTAGAGCAAAAGACTTTCTGCCACAGATTCGCCAACCTTATGCATTGAATAAAGACGATTTCAGCGGTGCAATCATTCAAATTGTAAAAGGTTTGCTCAAGAAAATTGTTCTCGCAGATTATATTGCTGTTCATTTTATTGACAAAGTAGTTGAAACACCAGAAGCTTTTCCAGGTTTTGTGAGTGTTTTGGCAATGTGGGGATATTCTTTGCAAATTTACGGGGATTTTTCAGGTTACACAGATATTGCAATTGGATTATCCCGATTAATGGGAATCAAATTATTGGAAAATTTTAATTCGCCCTATAAAGCAACAAGCGTATCTGATTTTTGGAGAAGATGGCACAAATCATTAGGATCTTGGCTGAGAGACTATTTGTATATTCCATTGGGTGGAAATAAAACTGGTGGAATTGGCACCTACCTTGCCACATTCATCATTTTTGTTTTCCTCATTTTTATCACGCAATGGTATGAACTTATCTTCGTTTACATTGGATTAACAGCCATTTATATCTTTGGCGTTTTGGTTGTTCCAAATTTCAAAAAATACGTTCACCGCGATTTAAACTTACTGATTACGATGGTTGTAGGTGGCTTGTGGCATGGCGCTAGTGAAAATTTCGTGATGTGGGGAACAATGAATGGACTTGCCTTGATTCTATATAATCACTGGAAAAAGATCTCACCTTACGAAAATAAAAGTTGGTTGCTCGTACACTTCTGGAAAGTATTCCTTACGTTCAATTTTATCACCTTTACCAGAATCTGGTTCCGCTTGGAAGAGGAAGGCGCACCAATGGCAATGCTCAACCACATTTGGAATAAGTTTGGTTTTGAATGGACAACATTTGTAACCGTATTAACCACTTACCAAAGTGTTTTTTGGGTAATATTAGTTGGATATATTCTCCATTGGCTGCCACAAAATGTAAAAGCACTCTGGGAAAAACTATTCAAAAGTTTCCCTATGCCGCTGCAAGCTGTTGCTGTTGCAATTATTGTGATTTTGATGTATCAAGCTGTTTCCGATACATTCAAGCCATTTGCTTATTTTGAATATTAACTTTAGATTCTGCGTTAATTTTGATCTAATTTCCGAACCATCGTTAGAATTGTAGCCATTGCTACAGTTTCTCCTGTTTCGTCGTAAACGTCCACCAAAAATTTCACAATTCCTTTGGCGATATCGTCCTCGGATTTCTTTTCCTGATCCACCTTCTCTTTAACGGTAAATCGAACACCAATTGTTGCCCCAGGGTACACCGGTTTTGTAAAACGTGCATCTTCCAAACCATAATTCAGCAAGACAGGGCCTTTTTTAGGATCTACGAATAATCCAGCAGCCTTGGACAAGATAAAATAACCATGTGCAACGCGGCGTTCAAAGATTGTTCCTTCTAAAGAAGTAGCATCCATGTGTGCGTAGAAATTATCACCAGAAACATTTGCAAAGTTCACGATATCGGCATCTGTAACCGTGTGTTTATGTGTAAAAACAGTTTCTCCGACAACTAACTCTTCAAAATGTTGTCGGAACACATGCGGATTAGCTTCCGGCATTTTTGCACCAACCTGAAATTGCTGCGTAATCCGAGTAATCGTAGTTGGATGTCCCTGAATTGCGGTTCGTTGTAAATAATGCAAAACACCGCGTTTTCCGCCCATTTCTTCGCCGCCACCTGCGCGACCCGGACCTCCATGTGTCAATAACGGCATTGGGGAACCGTGACCTGTAGATTCTTTTGCGCAATCTTTATTCAATACTAGAATTCGACCATGCATACTTGCTGCGCCGATTACATATTCCATTGCTTCTTGATCATCCGGCGTTACGATGGAAGAAACGAGCGAACCTTTGCCCATTTTTGCCAATTCAATAGCTTCGTCCAATGTTTTATATGGCATTACTGTCGCAACGGGGCCAAAAGCTTCTATTTCGTGAACATCTGTATTATTGAACGGATCGTTGTTACTAAATAAAATTGGCGAGAAAAATGCACCTTTGTTTTTATCTGCTCCTACAACTTCAAAATCGTCTAGTGAACCAAAAACTATTTTCTGCGACTTCGCTAATTGTTCTACACTTGCACGCACACTTTCTACTTGACCGCGCGTTGCAAGTGCCCCCATTCTTACACCTTCCATACTTGGATTACCAATTATAGTAGTCGCAAGTCGAGCAGCAATAGCTTTTTCTACCTCATCGGTCAAATTTTCCGGTACAATTATTCTTCGAACAGCCGTACATTTCTGTCCTGCTTTAACTGTAATTTCCTTCGCCGCTTCTTTTATAAATAAATTAAATTCTTCCGTTCCAGGAACCGCCTTTTCTCCCAAAATAGTGGCGTTAAGAGAATCTGCTTCCAAATTGAACATGACGTTATTTTGAACAATCTGAGGAGACGATTTTAAGAGTAAACCCGTAGAAGCGCTTCCGGTAAATGTTACCATGTCTTCAGATGAAACGCTATCGAGAATTCCTCTTGCTGACCCACAAACCAATTGTAATGCGCCTTCAGGGAGAATTTTTGATTCTATGATATCGTGCACCATAACTTCTGTTAAATAACACGTTACACCGGAAGGTTTTACGATTGCAGAAACTCCAGCCATGAAATTGACTGCAATTTTTTCCAACATTCCCCAAATTGGAAAGTTGAATGCATTGATATGAATTACCACTCCTTCTCTGGGAACCATAATGTGGTGACCGATAAACGAACCGTTTTTTGATAACGGAGCAGCCACACCATCTACATAATAAGGAAGATCGGGAAATTGGCGTCGAAGTGAAGCATTCGCGAATAAATTTCCGATTCCGCCTTCAATATCAATCCATGAATCGATGCGCGTTGCACCAGTCCAAGAACTCACTTCGTAATACCTTTCCTTTTTGGTCATTAGATGCAAGGCCAGCGCTTTCAGCATTCTTCCTCTTTCCTGAAAGGTCATTTTACGCAGGGCGTGTCCGCCAGTTTTACGACCATATTCCAACATTGCTGCATAATCCAAACCTATACTGGAAGCTTCACCAATCTTTTCACCTGTAATCGCGTTAAAGAGATTTGTTTCTGTCCCTTCACCATCGAACCATTTTCCTAACGCATAACTTTGATACCGTTGCATACTTTTTATTTAGAACTTTAAAATTAATGATTCTTGGAGCATAATTGCAGAAGTCTAGTAAATGTTTTTTATTTTTTTATCGACGTTTTAATACTGTTTATCGATAAAATAATTACATTTACGGTATATACGATGATTGTTTCTTTCAAACTCAGTCTCCTGCCTGATTTACAAACCTAATTTTCTGTTTTATTGGGGATGTTTTAATTGTTTCAATTATTATGAGTTGTCCAAGATAAAAAGCGATTTAAATTTCCAATTGGCGAATACAATCTTCTTAAAAATCAAACAAATTCAAATTGATTTTCATTTTCTGAAACGAAGTCTAAAATTTCTTTTATTTCCTTTAAATCAAAAGAAGTAACCAATTTCATTCGGTATTCTTTAAAATGAGCAATCCCTTTAAAATAGTTCGTGTAATGGCGTTTCATTTCAGCAATCCCTAAGGTTTCACCTTTCCATTTTACGCTCATTTCCAAATGTTGAATAGCAGCTTCCACGCGCTCTTTTACACCAGGAGAAGGTAAATGTTCGCCAGTTGCCATATAATGTTTTACTTCCTTAAAAATCCAGGGATAACCGATACTTGCCCTTCCAATCATGATTCCATCAACACCATATCGATTTTTATATTCCACCGCTTTTTCCGGCGTATCGATATCGCCATTTCCAAAAATGGGAATACGCATGCGTGGATTATTTTTCACTTCACCAATTAAAGTCCAATCTGCATCTCCTTTATACAATTGAACGCGCGTTCTGCCATGAATAGAAATAGCTTCCACACCAACATCTTGAAGTTTTTCCGAAGTACTGACAACAAATTTTGATTCATTATCCCAGCCCAAACGTGTTTTGACAGTTACAGGCAAATTCGTTTCTTTTACAATTGCATCCGTCATCCGAATGAGCTTTGGAATATCTTGCAGCATTCCTGCTCCAGCACCTTTGCAGGTAACCTTTTTCACTGGGCAACCGAAATTAATATCGATGATATCTGGGTTTGTTTTTTCTATTATTCGTGTTGCCTCCCGCATGCTTTCAATGTCGTATCCGAATATTTGAATACCTACCGGGCGCTCGTATTCGTAAATATCCATTTTCTGCACACTTTTCGCTGCATCTCGAATTAATCCTTCGGAGGAAATAAATTCCGTGTACATCAAATCTGCACCGTGTTTTTTGCAAAGTGCTCGAAAAGGCGGATCGCTTACGTCCTCCATTGGAGCAAGAAGCAGTGGAAATTCGCCTAATTCTATGTCACGGATTTTTACCATGGTGCAAAGATAGGGATTTTTTGAGTTATGATTTTCTCGCAGGCAGCATTGGTCGTTGAAGATGTTTTTACAAAGCAACGAGATCGGTTTGAAAAACAAAACATTACATACAATTTATTGGAAGAAATCTATTTTATTCGAATATCATTTTTTGAACTGAACTCCCCTGACTGGATTGAAAAACAACAACATATACTCCCGAAGCTTCTGGCAAACTGATCTCCGTGGTCTTTTCTGCTATTCCGTGGGAAAATACTTCTCTACCAGTAAGATCAAAAATTGTAACTTTTCCATTAATAGGAAGGTTTTCTAAATGGATTGAAAAAGTACCTGTAGATGGATTTGGAAATAACTTAAATGTAAAAAGTTCTTCTTCGATAATGGCATTGAAGCTTTCGACCTCGCACGGAAATACGAATTGTGACTCATACAAGCTGCGCAAGCTACCGGCAATATTAATAACATTTTGAACATTTGCTAATCGATTACTTGACTTATCGTAAATAAATGCATAATCGGAACAAATGGAAGACCCTGCAGACAATCCATCTTCGGAAATAGTAAAAATTCCTCGTCTATCCCCAGGTGGACTATTGACATTGCTTTCATGCCATGCCGATAGATCATTTGGATTCCCTGAATACATAAAATTAGTTGGAGAATTGGAAACCCCAGAACTCCCTTGGTAGCCCAATCCACCATACAGCCATGGAGAACCATCTCCCCATTTTGCATTCATAAAATTCCATAAGACACCATTGGTTCCATTATAAATATCATATTGCAGTTGACTAGTTTCTGTGAAATAACAAAAAGAATACATGTCGTGACTCAAGCTGACAATCCCTTGACACGGCGGATTTAAACCATATCCCGGTCCGCCACCATCTGCTTCGTCATTCTCATCCCCATTATAACCAAATGCTACACTATTTGCAATGTTACAACCAATGTAATCATCACTATAATTACCAATATCAAAATCCATAAATAGAGTTTGTTTGAAATTGTGGTAATTTCTATTGCTTCGATTAAAAACGCTAACATTTAAAAACGTTGTGTTATTGAAATATCCAGCGGAGCTAAATTGGTAAAACATGGCGTGTAATTCTATTCCCAAGGAATTTGGATTTGTTCCAGATTGATCGTTCATGATTACGTAAACAGCTTCATCTCCTCTAACATCGGGATAATCACCATCCGATGGGGTATAAATTCCATCCCCATTATTATCCACATAAGGAGCTAATTGTCCAACAACGCCAAGACTTACATCACCATTTCCTGGCCAATCCAGTAAGGATTGAGGAATGGAATAACCCACATTCGCGAAATTTGAAATATGTGTGTTAATTTCCAATTTTGTTACCTTCCAAATTGACTCTTGATATTGGTTACTGTAGTCCAAAGATGTATATTGTCCAGAACTGGCAATTGGACCTGAATGCAACTGATTTAAGGGATTTGAACTATAGTGTTCACCACTTAGATATAAAACGCCATTTTGATCTTCTGCTCCAACCCAAAAGGAACCTAAAAATATTGTTGATAGACCTGAACCTTTTGGAATTTCATATCCGGCAATCCCAAGACTGCTGTTGTTGAAAAAAAAACCTTCATCGCCTATTTTAGCCGAGGCATTATTTTTGTCAATAATTCTGGTGTTATTTAATTGAGAATTGCAAGTAATTGCAATAAGCATAGCGGATAAGTTGATCAAGATTTTCATGTTACTAATTTTCAACTAAACTACAAAATTTTAATTCCGGTAAAATACAGGAAGAAACACATTGTGTTGAAAAGATACATGTCTAATCTTCTAAACACTTCATATTAAAAATAATAGACCCTGCTTTTGTAGCTGGTTTTACCCGACATGCAGTCATGAAAGCTCAAAGTATGGAAATTCTCTGTTTTAAGCCTTAAAATCCTATTGATAGTATGTCTCTTAAAAAGTTCAAAAAACAAAAAAATCCCTCCAATTACTCGGAAGGATTTTAACTTAAAAGCATACTTTAAATTATTTCTTCACATACTGCGTTAGAATCACAATAGATTGTCCTTCGATTTTTCCTTCGATTTGTTCTGCGTTATCGTGCACCAATCGGATATTACGAACTGCAGTTCCACGTTTTGCAGAAAATGTTGCTCCTTTTACGTCTAATTCTTTTGTTAACGTCACAGTATCTCCATTT
>CAIYXD010000457.1 GCA_903930085.1 uncultured Flavobacteriia bacterium | reverse complement strand
GGTGAATCTTGAAAACAAAATGCTTTAACGTTATAGCCTAATTCAGCCAAGGAAGCCGAAGCTGCGCCACCTGCTAATCCCGTTCCAACAACGATAATATCGATATTTCTTTTGTTGGCTGGGTTAACCAGGCGAATGTGATTTTTGTGATCTGACCATTTCTTATCAATTGGTCCAACGGGTATTTTTGAATCTAATACAGACATCTTCAAGTAATTTAATTCTATTTATTCAAGTAAATTATAATTGGAATAATAGCAAATCCCAAAGGAATAAGAAGTGCAAATGCTGTTCCGAATGTTTTAATTGCTTTGTTGTATTTCTTGTGGCTTAAGCCCAAAGACTGGAAAGCGGAAGAGAAACCATGCATCAGGTGCATACTCATTACGGCCATTGCTAAAACATAGCCGATAACAGCAAATAGAGCATACTTATTTGTTGGAAAACCAGGTTTTGTTTGACCAAAGAAAGTCATAACTAAGGAGTGAAGATCTTTGTATCCTTCGCCCATTTTAATGTTTACTTGCTTGTTGTAAAAATCAGTTTCGTTTTTAATTTCCATTTGTGCCTCTGCCATTGGTGTTTTTTCAAAAGCACTCGTTGGAAAGAAGTTGTCGGTATGCGTCAAGTAAAGCGATTGCGATTGACCCGTTTGAGGATCTTTTACCAATACGCTGTGCAATGGCATCGGCTCCGAAGAAAATTTCATTTTCCACCAAAAGTTCGACATGTGTATCACAATAAAAATTAAAATCACACTTCCTAAAACCGCCATTTGGCGTGCTGGAAGTTTTGAATTTGCTCCCGGATTGTTGTAGGCATATGGAATTGGACGCGCTTTTTTGTTTTGAATCGCAAGGAAAATCCCATCAATTGCGTGGAATAAAACAGACAGGTACGTCAAATAAGACATTACTTTAATCAGTGGGTTGTGCGTCATGAAAAAAGCATATTCATTGAAGGCTCTTTTACCTTCTTCTCCAGTTATGAAAATTAACTGCAGGTTTCCAAGTAAATGCCCTACTAGGAAAAGGCTTAAAAACAAACCGGTAAATGCCATCCAATATTTTTTGGCAATCGATGATGATAAAATTGCAGACTTACTCATATTTACTTACGTTCTAATTGAAAATATTTTTACAAATTTAAGAGTTAGAACAAACCAATTGCGCTTTAGTTCTTATTTAGACTGATTATAGATAAATTACCAAATGTTGCAAAAATTTTAATCTGTAACCAATTTTCTTCTTTTGGTTTTACTAAAAAAAAGAGGATGAAAGGTTTGGTGTTGTTTTTAGGTGTTTTAGCTACGGGATGTTGCTTTGCACAGGAGGAAAAAGAGATGGAAACTTCTGTTTTTAAAGGGGAAATTGTAAAAAATGAAATTTTGGAAGTTGCAAAAAAACGTGCGGAATTGGAGGTCGTGATTTCTGTTTATCCAAATCCTTCCTATGGAAGTATCTGTATCGAAGGTTACGAAGGTTCGGTAGTTACACTTCACAGTGCTGCGGGAACGTATGTTGGCACTTGGAAAATAACGGAAGACAAAAAACTCACCCTTTTCGATTTGCCAAGCGGATCTTTTGTCTGCTTAATCGATGATGGTCAGATGCAAACCATTAAAAGAATTGTAGTGCTTTAACTGTTCTAGTTTAGATACTTTTCAATTGCGTTTCTGTTTCGCTTACGTGCAAAATGTGCTCTTTCCCAAAAACTAGCGCACGATTATCTGGAATGTGTCCCGCAGGAAAATCGAAGGCAACCGGAATATTTCGGTACGTGAAATGGCTCAGAATGAGTTCTTCCAACGTTTGTCCAAACGGAACAGCAGTATCTTTCATATCGGTCATTCCACCGATAATCAAGCCTTTAATTTTATTAAAAATCCCAGCTTTTTCAAAAGCAAACAACATGCGGTCGATATGGTACAATTGTTCCGCCAGGTCTTCCACAACTAAAATGGTATTTGTAAAGTCGATTTGGTCATCCGTTCCAAGCAGACTGTATAGAATACTGAGGTTTCCGCCAACAAGTTTTCCTACTGCGGTTCCAGGTTTGTTGTTTGAATTCCCCGCGACTTGGATTGTATATTCCTCGCCCGTTAGCGCGGAAACCAATGTATCCAATGCTTCAGTGGAATTTTCTGCAAAATTAAGCGGCATGGATCCGTGGATACTTTGCAAGGAGAAGCGTTGCATGCGTTGGTGAAAAACGGTTACATCGCTGAATCCTATAATCCATTTTGGTTCGCGCAGCATTCCAGCCCAGTTCAATTGGTCTAAAATTCGGATACAGCCATATCCTCCTCTTGCACAAAGAATCGCCTTGATTTCCGGCTCATCTATTCCATATTGAAAATCTGCAAGCCGTTCTGTGTCTGTTCCAGAAAAATAATGGTATGCGCCTAAACAGTGTTTACTGATTAATACCCGAAAACCTTTTTCAATCAATACATTTTCTGCAAATCGAACGTAAGATTCTTCAATTGCTTTTGCGGGTGCAGTGATGTAGATTAAATCTCCTTTTTGCAAGACTGGAATGGTATTTTTCACCTTTTTTTAAATTTCTTGTTTCAAATGTACAATTTATCTTTAAGTCAAAGAGTAGTCAAAGAGCGCTTTCATTGCTTGTGTTTTTTATGTTCATCGACTTTAGCTTTCTTAGAATAATTACTACTTTGGCGGAAACATAATTCTAGATCCTGTGATTTCTCCCTATAACGATGAATTTTTTATGAAGCAAGCTTTGCAAGAAGCACATAAAGCATTTGAATTTGATGAAGTGCCAGTTGGCGCGGTGGTGGTGGCTAACAATCAGATTATTGCTCGGGCGCACAATTTCACGGAACATTTACACGATGTCACCGCACATGCTGAAATGCAAGCAATTACTGCGGCCTCAGAATTTTTGGGCGGAAAGTATTTAAGCGGATGCACGCTTTACGTTACCGTTGAACCTTGTGTGATGTGTGCTGGAGCATTGTATTGGTCGCAACTCGATAAGGTTGTTTTTGGAACGCGCGACGAAAAGCGCGGAGCGGGCCGTTTTCAAAACCAGTTGTATCACCCAAAAACACTCGTATTAAATGGCGTTTTAGAAAAAGAATGTTCCGAAATTATGCTGCGATTTTTTCAGTCGAAACGCTAATTTCCGCTGATCTAGCATAGCATAAACCAATAATTTAACCTTTTATTTCTTTCGTTCCATCGGAATGCAGCGCAAAACGTCCGGCTTTTCGATCGTGCACATAATCCATTTTTGGCCATGGCCAACCGCCAAACTGCGTGCGTTGGTAATCTTCAAAAGCTTGGTGAATTTCTTGTTTTGTATTCATCACGAAAGGTCCGTGCTGCACAACCGGTTCGTTTATTGGTCGACCTTGTAATATCAAAACTTTGGATAGATTTTCACCATTTTTAAGTTCAACCGTTTGCGCAGCATCTACTTCCACAGCGTGGTAATGCGGAACTTCTTGGTTTTCCACAACCAAACCATCGCCTTGGTAATAGTAAATGGTGCGGTTGATTCCTTCTGAAGCAGCCGGAACCGTCCAATGCGCTCCAGGATCCAGCTGAATGTTCCAAATTGCAACTTCATTTTTTGGATCAAACGCCCAAGAGTCTGGCGGTGGAGT
>CAIYXD010000456.1 GCA_903930085.1 uncultured Flavobacteriia bacterium | reverse complement strand
TACGTTAACCAAAACAACTACGATTCTATCATCAATGCATTGAATTACGAACCTGGCGCAACGCCTCAGTTTTCAGATGATATCTATTGCGCACGTTTGAAGAAAATGAATGAAATGAGCCCGTTTCATTTGGATTGTAATGCTGCAACGCTTTCCACAATTAAGTTTTTTGCACAAAATAGAAGAGGCTTCGCCCGAATAGTTTTAGGACGTTCCACGCTTTATTTTGACATGTTCGAAGAGAAATTGGCGGAATATGGACTTCCGGTAGAATTAAAATATTTATCGGTAATTGAAAGCGGGTTGCGACCACAAGTAAAATCGCGTGCTGGAGCGCTTGGTTTGTGGCAGTTTATGTACCGAACGGGTTTGTATTTTGGATTGAAAGAAAATTCCTACATCGATGAACGTATGGATCCGCTTTTAGCAACGGATGCTGCATGTCGCTATTTAAAGCAATTGTATGGAATTTATGGCGATTGGAATTTAGCATTGGCGGCATACAACGCGGGACCTGGGAATGTGAATAAAGCAATCCGACGTTCTGGGAATAAAACAACGTATTGGGAAGTACGACCTTTTTTACCTTCTGAAACGCAAGGGTATGTTCCTAATTTTATTGCAGCTGCATATTTACTAACGTACCACGCAGAACACAACATTATTCCAATGGATGTGAAACTGCATTATGCGCAATTGGATACAATGTGTCTGTCCGCAGGTGTACACATGAATACGATTTCTAAATTGGTAGACTGGAACATTGAAGATATTAAAGCATTGAATCCAATCTATAAAACAACGTTTATCCCTAAAAGCGGCCCTGGACAATGTGTTTCTGGACCTCTCGAAAAAATCGGCTTGCTAGTAAGTTTGGAGGACAGTTTGCATGCGCTAGAACGCCAGATCTATTTCCCACAACCAGTTCCAGTAGTTAAACCAATTGTACCGGAAATAATAATAGATAAATCTGAAGATTCGATCGGTGTTAATCCAATTGAAGTACTTGAATCCTTTATTTACCATAAAGTTAAATCTGGTGAAACGATGGGAACGATAAGTACAAAGTATGGAATTTCCGTCGAACAAATTATGGAGTGGAATGCATTACGCACGACCAATATCTACATTGGACAACGTTTAAAATTGAAAAATGGACCCGGCGCAATAACCGTTACACCAGCACCAGTTGTTCCAAGAGCGCAGCCTGTAAAGAAATACTACAACGTAAGAGCTGGAGAAACATTCTCCAAAATCGCACAACGCCACGGATTAACCCAAGCGCAATTATCCAAATTAAATCCTGGAGTGAATATTAATATTTTAACAGTTGGTCAGCGTTTGCGCATCAAATAAACTTTGCCGGATTAGTTTAGTAGCCATTTTCACAAAAAGTAACCATAAACAGCAAATATGAAAAGGTATATCATTCCAATTATTGCTTTTGTTTTTCTAATTAATAGTTCGTGTGAAATAAATACAAAGCGATTTTCCTCTACCGGACTTACTGTAACTGGAAATATTGGAGAAATTCTCGTCGTTTGTGACAAGGCCATTTGGGAATCAGAAATTAAAAATCATTTGGACACGAATTTAACGCAATGGATAATGCCTTATTTTCCGGACGTTGCAACGTTTGAATTGGTGCATAAAACGCCATCCCATTTTGACCAAGGCGTAAAAAGATTTAGAAACACGCTTTTCATTACGATAGATCCAAAGCATTCCAAGAAAAGAGCAGATATTCAAAAACGAATGAATGTTTGGGCGCACGATCAAATGGTTATTGATATTATTGGGAAAGATTTTAACCAAGTACTCGAAGGCTGTAAATACGGTTTGAAATCGGTGCATGCCGAATACGATTACATGGAGTGGAAACGGATTCTAAAGAATTTCAAAACGAATAAATCCACCAATATTCAAGAAAAGATTGCCGCTAATTTTGGAATTACGGTAGCGCTTCCTGAAGGCGCAAGAATCGTTACGAAACGAACTAATTTCTACCGGGTAGAATTTCC
>CAIYXD010000455.1 GCA_903930085.1 uncultured Flavobacteriia bacterium | reverse complement strand
TCAGAACAATAAATTTACCTTCAAATTCATAGGATTTATTGACACCTTTTGTAAGTATTCGATCTTTCAAAAAGGCAGTTTGTTCTAGATCAAATTTATTTGTTCGAACGCGCAGATTTAATTCACTGTCTTTGTTAATTACATCCAATACATGCTTGGAATTGATAGTATCTACTAAAATCATCTTTGAAACTTGGTCTGCAATTTTTTGTGTAGCACATTCGTATACCAATGCGTCCACACGCTTGCCCCATAGATATTTTGCACGGTTTTGTTCAAAGAAATTTTTCAAACCCACAGTGTCCTTCATCGCTTTGTTCCACACTTTATCGGTCATAATTTCATACAATAAAATTCCGTCGTGGTATTCCGTTGTCAGCGCTTTGAATTCAGGATATTTTGAAGCCAATTTAGTTTCTTCGTATGCTAAAATCGCTTCTTTTTCCCAATTTGCATATTGCGATTTAACAACTTCCTTGGATTTGTCTTTTCGGGCTGCACGGAAGTTTTTCTCGAGGTATGCAGCAAAATCTTTCTGTCCGAAATTCTTACCATCTAGTACAAATAAGGTTTTGTTGGATTTTAAATCTCCAGCTTTCCATTTTCCTTCGAAATAGGTTGTGTCGAGGTTTTTTTCAAACCAAACCAATCCTTTTGCTGCTGTATTCTTGTACTGGTAGTTATTTTTTACTTTTTGCACAAATGAATCCTGCGTTTTCTTGGAACGTTCGTCTTTGTTCACTTTCCCTTGCAGTTCTTTTTTCAGTTCCTCAAATGGTTTCACATCTTTCCATTCCAAACGTTTGATAATGTGATAGCCGAAATCTGTTTTCACCGGCTTACTATATTCTCCGTTTGTTTTCAGTCCAAATGCCACATCTTCAAATGCAGGAACCATTCTGGTAGTTGTTCCAGTTCCAAACATTGGTAATTCACCAGCTTTTTGGTTGGAGCTAGGATCATCCGAAAAGTCTTTTGCAAGATCCTCAAATTTTTCACCAGCCTGTAATTTTGCATAAATTTCGTTGATTTTCTTTTCTGCATTTTTTGCATCTTCTTCCGTTCCACTTTTCGGAACCGCAACCATAATATGAGCAACTTTAATAGTTCCACGAGCCGGACGTTTGTCTGTAACTTTCACAATATGGTAACCAAAACGCGTTTTAAATGGTGCAGAAACTTCGCCAACTGCTGTTGTGTATGACTTTTCTTCGAAAGGATAAACCATTTGAAAAGCATTGAAATAACCTAAATCGCCGCCATTATTTAAAGCAGATGGATCATCCGATCCATTTTTTGATTTGGCAACAGAAGCAAAATCCTCTCCATTTTCAACCCTTTTTTTCAAGGCCATGATTCTATTCCATGCAGCAAGTGTATCTGCTGGTGTAGCATTTTGCTCTAAACGAACAAGAATATGCGAAGCGCGAACTTCCGTTTTTGTGCGGTCATATGCTTCTTTCACCAATGCTTCGTTTTTTGCGGCATCCACAAGGTAAGGAAGCGCCAATTGTTTTTGGTATCCTTCCAATTCTTTTTTCAATTTCGGAATCGTATCGTACTTAAGCGCTTCCGCTTCTGCAACTTTCAATTTGAATTTTTTGAAAAGCTCCATATACTCGTCCAACGACGCTTTATCGTACTTCGGTGTTGGATTGTTTTTGAGATAAATTTGTAAAAACTCAGATTTTGTAACTGGTTTTCCGTCAATTTCCATTAAAATTGGATCTTGTTGCGCTTTAATTGCAAAAACGAATAGAATTCCAAAAACAACTAATAACTGCTTTTTCATAAGGGCTATTTTTATTTTAAGTTTTAAAATTAATTTATTGAGGGCTAAATATAACCATTTTAACGATTATTTAATGCTATAATTTGGAGCTTCCCGCGTAATTGTAACATCGTGTGGGTGCGATTCTCTAACACCAGCGGAAGTAATTCGCACAAATGTCGCTCCTTTTAAAGTTGCAATCGTTGGCGAACCACAATATCCCATTCCAGCGCGCAGTCCTCCCATAATTTGATACATTACTTCAATCAGGTTTCCTTTGTATGGAACGCGACCAGAAATTCCTTCTGGAACCAATTTTTTCACATCGTCTTCTGCATCTTGGAAATAACGGTCTTTAGATCCTTTTTGCATCGCTTCCAATGAACCCATTCCACGGTAAGATTTGAATTTTCTTCCTTCGTAAATTATCGTTTCTCCTGGTGATTCTTCCACACCGGCAAACATTGAACCAACCATTACCGTATCTGCTCCGGCAGCAATTGCCTTTACAATATCTCCGGTGTAGCGAATTCCACCATCTGCAATAACAGGAACACCAGTTCCTTCCAGCGCTTGTGCAACATCGTTTATGGCTGTAAGTTGCGGAACGCCAACACCAGCAATAATACGCGTTGTACAAATAGATCCAGGTCCAATTCCAACTTTCACAGCGTCTGCTCCAGCTTCCGCTAAATATTTCGCTGCTTCCGCGGTAGCAATATTCCCTACAATTACATCCAGTTTAGGATGCTTTAATTTTACTTCTTTTAATTTTTCCACAACGCCTTTTGTATGGCCATGCGCGGTATCGATTACAATTGCATCCACGCCAGCTTCTACCAGCGCATTTACACGTTCTAAGGTATCGGAAGTTACACCAACTGCAGCTGCAACGCGCAAACGACCGTAGGAATCTTTGCACGAATTTGGATGCGTTTTCACCTTGATGATATCGCGGTAGGTAATCAAACCAATTAATTTGTTTTGGGCATCTACAACTGGTAATTTTTCAATTTTTTTCTGTTGTAGAATATCTTCCGCTTTGGAAAGATCTGTTCCATCGATTGTTGTAATAATGTTTTCTGTTGTCATTACCTCGCGAATTGGGCGATTCATGTTTTTCTCAAAACGCAAATCTCTATTGGTTACAATTCCCATTAAAATCCGGTTTTCGTCGATAACTGGAATTCCACCTATGCCATTTTCTTTCATTAATTGCAAGGCATCTTTCACAAGTCCATTTTCAGAAAGGGTAACAGGATCTAGAATCATTCCGCTTTCAGAACGTTTTACTTTGCGAACTTCCAATGCTTGTTCAGCAATAGTCATGTTTTTGTGAATCACACCAATTCCGCCTTGTTGAGCTATTGCAATTGCCAATTTTGCTTCTGTAACGGTGTCCATCGCTGCGGACATAATAGGCGTATTTACCTCTATATTTCGTGTGAGACGACTTTTTAATTGAACATCTTTGGGCAATACTTCCGAATATCCTGGGACAAGAAGCACATCATCGAACGTTAAGCCTTCTTTTATTTGGGTGATGTTTGTAAGTGACATGTGAACCTATTTTTTAAATAAATTCTTGCAAAAGTAACATTAAATTACGAGAATATTTAGTATATTACTATGTTTTCACAGGCGCAATCCAACTTTTAGTTTTATTTCTGCTAATTTGTTAATTTTTTCAAAATGTTTTTGCTGCTTCGCTATAAAAGATTAACCTTGTTTAACATTCGAGTATATGAAAGGTATTTTTAGTTGTGTTTTTTTATTTTTATTGCTTTTTAGCGGGAATCTCTTTGCACAAAAGCAACCGATTTCCGCTATTGATTCCTCTCGTTTGGTTCAATTATCTGGCGTTGTAGTTTCAGAAGAAGAACTTACTCCAATGCCTTACACGACAGTTTACGATAAAACGCAACGAAGAGGTGTAATTGCAGATTATTACGGCTTTTTTTCCTTTGTGGCGTATCCGGGTGATACCTTATTGTTTTCATCGTTTAGTTACAAAACATCTACGTTTATTGTTCCAGATACATTGAAAGAAAGGCGTTATTCCATTATTCATATTTTACAAAAAGACACATTGAATTTACCTGAAATCACGGTTTATCCTTGGCCTTCCCGAGAAGATTTTGCGCGTGCATTTGTGGAGATGAAACCCTATGATGACGCCATTCGTCGCGCCCAAAGGGAACTTTCAGGCGATAACCTTGCTTTCGTTGCTGCCCGATTGGAAAATGATGCTTCTTTAGCATACGGATACGCTGCCAATGATCGGTATACGAAATTGTATACGAACGGACAATTACCGGTAAATAACTTGTTAAATCCGTATTCCTGGGCTAAATTGATTCAGGATTGGAAAGCAGGAAAACTCACAAAGCAGTAAGATTAGTTTTTTGAGATAACAATTTTAGTTGGTGATGTTTTTATGCTGCAATTTTCAATAACATTTAATTGCCTTTTCGCCACCTGTTTTTCACCCAGTCTTTTTGTACTTCTGTTGTTAAAAATGTCCAAACGATAATTCGACTAGATTTTGTGCCTTGTCCCATTGGAATGACTTTAATTTCTGTTGCTCCAAGTCGTTCTAAAATTGCATTTAACGCTTTAATATTCGACTCTTTGGAAAGTAGGTGGAAAACCAAAAACAGGCATTAGCGAATTCCTTGCTTTGTCTAGCGATATTACTTACAAAAGCAATTTCACCTCCTTCGCACCCCAATTCGTTGTGTTGTCCACCAAAATTAAGCGTAGGAATTTCCTTTTTTTTACCGGTTAAATTTGCAATTTTCCTTCTAGTTCCTGCTTCTGCAATTTGTTGCGATGCATGAAAAGGTGGGTTGCAGATGGTTAAATCAAATAGCTCATCCTTTTGAATTATTCCACGAAAAATATTACTTGGATTTTCCTGAAAACGCAGTTCAATACTATCGATTAGATGCGGATTGGATTTCAGGATTCCACGAACAGATTCCATTGCAATTGGATCAATATCTGAACCGACAAATGACCAATTATAAAGGTTCGTGCCAATTAGCGGATATACGCCATTCGCTCCAATTCCAATATCCAAGACGGAAATGTCTTTTCCAACAGGAATTTTT
>CAIYXD010000454.1 GCA_903930085.1 uncultured Flavobacteriia bacterium | reverse complement strand
TTAGCGGATAGCACGTTCGTTAAACAAAATGAATCCATAACTAATTTGAAAAGCGAACGGATTCAATTGTTTTGGGAAATAATTTAGCGTAGCGCGAATAGGACCTAGAATAGAATGGTAAATTAAACTTGTGGAACCAATAAATGACTTTCCTTTGAAGGGTTTTGAATAACTTGGGGTTCCATCCGTATTTTTCTGAAGAACAACGAAAGGTTGAAAGTAATAGGCATCCACCCGAAAATCTAAACTTTTTTTAACTGTAAACACTAGATTCAAACCGCCAGAAATATATTGCGGTGAGCGGTATTCTGGAAGAAAGTATGTTTCAGCATCTGGCACAAGTGAAAAGGAAGTCATAGAGAGTAAACTTGCAGTATAATTGGAAAAAAGGGATTGGCTAGTTAATATTCCATTGCCATGAATTCCGAGGTGAAAAATAGAATTATCAATTAAAAAACTTTGAAATTCGGTGGATAAATTGAACCATTGGTGATATTTTTCTTGAATCGCTTCTGCAAAGGAAGTTGACCCTGGAATACTTTTTTCATAACCATTTACATATCTGATTTTGAATCGTAAAAAGTGTCCTGCGGAAGAAAATTGTTTTCGGTTCAAGGAGTTTTTAACAAATTCCCAGCTCACCGATGAACCATTAAAATTGGTAACGTCTGAAGTATCTTTGTTCGTGAAGTTCTCCGTTTGGTAATAGTCATCTTCCAAGTTAAAAATTCTAAAGTCCAAGGAGCTTTTGGTGGTATTTCCAATTGGATGGTTCAATTTTATACCATAATATATTTCATTTTGCACCAGAAAGGATGGTTTTACATCTTCAAAAAAGGTGGAGAAACTTCGGAAATAATCCCAACGATTTAAAACTAAATACGCAGAGGCAGAGACTGGAAAGACTGAAGGGATCTCCACTTTATAGCGTAATTTCCCAGAACCATAAAATTTTCCAAAGTAGGAAGAAGCGTGAAATGAAGTTGCCGTTTTACCGAGCGTTCGGTAGGTAATTCCTAAATAACCTGTATTCACGGCACGCGAAGAAAAATGTCCGCCTACGTCTAATTTAAAATCTTTCGCTTTTCGGATTTCCAATTCCAGATTGTAGGTTGAATCTTTTTTTAATTGCAAGTTAGGGTATATGAAATCAATTTGATTGGTAGCGTACAAACGATAATAGCGTTTTTCCAACTGCGCCAAATCGATAATTTCTTTTTTTCTATTGTTTAGAATTGATTTTTCAGCAAATGTGATGTCTTTTTTACTGTTCAGATTATTGGTGATGGATGAAATAGTTATTTCCTTCACTTGTGCTCGGAATTTCAACCGTTTTGCACTTAGTTCTTCTTTGGTGACGCGACGTTGCACATGACCGTAAATTGCATCAATTTTTTTAATTGTTTCGTCGTAGCCACTTTTAATTGCGTCAGCGGCATTTTCGAAATCGAAGGTTGCTAACTTTGGATCTGGTTGAATCAAAACTCCTTCCTCACACGGCAGATTAAAATCAGAAAATGCAACTAGCATATTTGTTACCTGGCTGATTAAATTATTTTCCATTGGTGGCATGGCATTCAAGGAAACATTGCTGCCAATTATAAAATCAGGATCGAAATCTCTGTACATTACATCCGCAGGAAAATTATTGTATAATCCGCCATCAAAATACAACACATTATCTATTCGAATTGGATTCAAATAGAACGGGTAGGTCATCGAAGCTCTGACTGCTTGGTTTAAATTTCCTTTTGAAAACACAACACTTTTTTTAAGCACGATATCGGATGCTACGCAGCGGAAAGGAATGAATAAATTGTTAAAATCGTTGCCATTTGCTTCGCCGGTTGTTCCCAAGATCTTGAGCATTTCAAAATCCAAGTAGGAGGAAGAAATGAAATTTGTAGGAAGGGATTTTTTCAAAATACTATCTCTCGAGAAAGAAATATCGATCAATCCTGCGTGTTGGTCTTCTTCTTTATAAATGTAGCGTTGACTGGATTTTAATTTCCCAGCGGCCATTAATTGAAACGCTTCACTTAAAACATACGCTTCGATTTCTTCCGGGCTATATCCAGCAACATACATGGATCCTACGAGCGCTCCTGCAGAAGTTCCAGTAATGAAATCTATAGGAATTCCTTTTTCTTCTAAAGCTTTCAAAACGCCAATATGGGCAAGTCCTGAAGCGCCACCACCACTTAAAACAAGACCAACTCGATCTTGTCCATGGACAACCGTGCAGAAAAAACTACCAATGAAAAAAAGTAGATACTGTTTTATTGATTTCAATTTCGTTCTTTTGTACAAAAATAATAGTATTTCACACGCGAAAGAGATAAAAATGACACCAGAAGTAAAAGACACCAGCAAAAAGTATCAAATCACCCTGAAAACTATTTTTGGTTTAGAGCAGGTTCTAACGGAGGAATTGGCAGAATTGGGTTACTCTGATGTTACCACACTCAACAGAGCCGTTCAGTTGAGGGGAACAATGCGGGATGTATATTTTTTAAATTTACACATTCGTTGTGCGATTTCCATTTTAGTTGAAATCAAAACGTTTACCATTCGAAACGAACAGGATTTGTTCAAAAAATGCATGCAAATTGACTGGACGAATTATTTCACACTAGACAAAACATTTGCGGTAAAAGGCGCCGTATTTTCCGATTTATTCAAGCATTCGCAGTTTCCATTTTTATTGGTGAAAGATGCAATTGTGGACACGTTTAGAAATGTGAGCGGAAATCGTCCGGATGTAAATATTAAAACACCACAAGTAGTTTTTGATGTGTATATCATTCAGGATAAGGTGACTATCTCACTGAACACAAGTGGTTTACCTTTGTTTCAACGTGGTTACCGTGAAGCAATTGGAGAGGCGCCGATGAATGAAGTTGTTGCTGCTGGATTGATTCGTATGACCAACTGGGATAGAAAATCTCCTTTTATAGATCCGTTTTGTGGATCAGGAACGCTGTTAATAGAAGCTGCGTTTCTAGCAACTGGAATTCCTTCGAATATCGAAAGGCAACATTATGCGTTCAAGAATTTTATTGGCTACGATGAGCAACTTTGGGAAGAAATATATTCTTCCGCCAAAAAACATGTGAAAGAACTTCCTTGTCGTATTGTTGGTTCGGATTTAAGCGACGAAATGGTCACGAAAACGAGAAGAAATCTTAGGGGTTTAGTTTTTGGACGTTTCATTGAAACTTCCGTTCAATCTTTTGAACACGTTAAGCGAATTGAAGATAAAGGTGTTGTTGTTACAAATCCTCCTTATGGTCTTCGAATGGGCGACAATATTGAAGAGATGTATGAGCAACTCGGAAGTTGGATGAAAAATGAAATGAAGGGCTACGATTGCTGGGTTATTTCTGGCAGCGAGGAAGGTTTTAAAACATTGGGACTTCGTCCAGATCGAAAAATTAAAGTTTTCAATGGCGATATAGAATGTAGTTTCCGAAAGTATTCCATTTACGATGGCACGAAAAAATTACACAAACTAGTGGATTCTGAAAAAGAAGGATTAGATACAATTGATTCTGAGGAAACAGAAGAAATAGAACAAGTGGATTAAGAAGAATTAATTATTTAGGCAAATTACAAGCTAAAAAAAAGTCCTGCTTCAGTTGAAACAGGACTTTTTTAATTCCTAAAAATAGAAGGATTTTATCTTTTTTCGATTGAAACGTATTCTCTAGGCGTTGCTCCAGTATAAATTTGTCTTGGACGTCCGATTGGCTCGTTGTTTTCTGTCATTTCTTTCCACTGTGCGATCCATCCTGGTAGTCTACCAATTGCAAACATCACAGTAAACATTTCGGTAGGAATTCCTAGCGCACGGTATATAATTCCAGAATAGAAATCTACGTTTGGATATAAATTACGCGATTTGAAGTATTCGTCTTCCAACGCCACTTTTTCTAATTTCTTAGCAATTTCAAGCATTGGATCGTTGATTCCCATTTTTTCCAAAACATCGTCACACGCTTTTTTGATAATTGTAGCTCGTGGATCAAAATTCTTGTAAACGCGGTGACCAAATCCCATTAAACGGAAAGGATCTTCTTTGTCTTTCGCTTTTGTAACCCACTTGTCAACATCGCCACCATCGGCGTGAATTTGTTCCAACATTTCAATTACCGCTTGATTTGCACCGCCATGAAGTGGACCCCACAACGCTGAAATTCCTGCAGAAATAGATGCGTAAAGATTTGCTTGAGAAGAACCAACAATTCGAACTGTTGAAGTAGAACAATTTTGTTCGTGGTCTGCATGCAAAATCAATAATTTATTCAAAGCATTTGAAACAACTGGATCAACCGTATAGTCTTCTGTTGGCATTGCAAACATCATGTGCAAGAAATTCGAACAGTAATCAAGGTCATTTTTAGGATACATGAACGGGTGACGCATCGCATTTTTGTAAGACCATGCTGCAAGTGTCGGCAATTTTGCGAGTAAACGTAAAATTGTAAGATCTTTTGCTTCCGGACTTCTATTTGGATCCAAAGATTCAGGATAGAACGTAGAAAGCGAACAAACCATAGACGCTAAAACGCCCATTGGGTGTGCTTTTGCAGGATACGCTTCGAAAAATTGCTTCATGTCCTCATGAACCAAGGTGTGTTTTGTAATACTATTTGTGAAAACATCCAAATCCGTTTGGTTTGGGAGATTTCCATAGATTAATAAATACGCAACTTCTATAAAAGATGCTTTTTCTGCCAATTGTTCGATAGAATAACCTCTGTAATGAAGGATTCCTTTTTCACCATCCAAATAGGTAATGGAACTTTTTGTTGCACCAGTATTTTTATAACCGGGGTCTAATGTAATATAACCCGTTGCATCGCGAAGTTTACTTATGTCAATCGCTTTTTCATTTTCTGTTCCTTCGATTACTGGAAATTCAAATGTTTTTCCGTCAAGTTCAATTTTTGCAATCTCGCTCATTGTAGTTCTACCTAATTATGTGTTTGAATTTTTTTAACTCGCCTAAATTAATAAACAATTTGTTGTAACTAATTAGTATGTTACGATTATTTTATAAAATTTCCTAAAAAACACCAAAAAATTTAATTTGACTATTTTATAAATTCTCTAGTGTATAGCTTAACATCATGTTAAATAGGTGATTACGTGTGTTTCCGCCGTAAATCCCATGATTTTTATTTGGGTAAATAAATAAATCAAACTGTTTGTCCGCTTTCACCAATGCATTCACCATTTCCATGGTATTTTGGTAATGTACATTGTCGTCGCCTGAACCATGGATCAGCAGGTATTTTCCTTTGAGTAATTTCACAAAGTTAATTGGAGAATTTTCATCGTAACCGCTTGTGTTTTCAGCTGGTGTGCGCATAAATCTTTCCGTATAGATATTGTCATAATAGCGCCAATTTGTTACTGGAGCGACTGCAATTCCCATTTTAAACTGATCTGCTCCTTTTGTCATTGCAAGGGAAGTCATAAAACCGCCATAGCTCCATCCTTGGATTCCAATTCTATTTGCATCTACAAACGGCATTTTTTGCAGTTCTTTTGCGGTTTCGATAAAGTCTTCAGTTTCCAATTTTCCAAGTTGCAAATAAGTTGATTTTTTAAAATCTGCTCCGCGGTACATTGTTCCTCTTGGATCAACGGAAACTACGATATATCCTTTTTGTGCTAGTAATTGGTGGTACATATAATCATTTCCATCCCACGCATCATTTACTTCGTTGTGTCCAGGTCCGCCATAAACGGTAATAAAAACGGGATATTTTTTACTTGCATCAAAATTCTTTGGTTTTATCATCCATCCATTCAACTCGGTTTCACCCGAATGGAATTTCACAAATTCTTTCGTGGAAATCGTGTAATTCTTTAAAACGGATTTCAAACGTTTATTGTCCTCCAATACCGAAATCTCTTCTCCTTCGTTGTTGCAAAGCGTGTAAACTGGTGGTTCGTTTGCTGTGGAATATGTTTTTACGAAGTACTTCATTCCAGCAGTAAATTCAGCATCGTTTGTTCCCGTTTCCAGGCTTAAAG
>CAIYXD010000453.1 GCA_903930085.1 uncultured Flavobacteriia bacterium | reverse complement strand
TTTTCCACGATGGTGGTTTCTCCAACACCGGAGTTACAACTGCCGTAATCGAGAAATTTGCAGAATAATTAAACTAATTTTCTTACCACCGATTTCAGGATGTTTGGGTTTTTCCTGAAATTTTGGAATCGGTTTTTTTTTTAATACTTGATTCAAGTAACACATGAAACGTTACTCAATCATCTGAATTAGATCTCTATAATCATGAAGAAAGTTGCAACCATTCTTACTTTTGTTTTATTAAATGTCCTTTTATTCGCTCAAAAGGATTCCATTCCCAAAGCCCAAAATACGCTTGTAGAAATCTATGATGTTGTCGCAGTTTATCGAGAGCATGTAGACGGACGCGGCGTAACAAGGCAGTATACTTCAGAAATGAAAGGTGAAATACTCAATTACGACGAAAGTACCGGCGTGCTTACCTTTAAAGCGAGAGATGGAAAAATGTATTCACTTAAAAGTACGGATTACAAATACTTCGAATACGACAAGGAATTCACTTCGAAAAACAAACAAGTTGTAAAATTAGACAGAAAAGATTCTGGATTTGAAATTAATGTAGGTTTAAATGCGGGTTATTTCACGATCAATCACAACTTTATTGCCGATGATTTTTACATTAATGGTTTTGATTCTGGTGCAGATCTTCCAATTTGCTTGAAGCTTGGTGTGGGTAAATACCTGAACAAAAATAGTTTAGTAGGAATTAACGCGGAATATGCTCTGGTTATTGATAACAATAGTTACTTTAACATTGGAACGAGGTATCAATACATGTACAACCCCAGTAAGAATTCAGCGTTTTATTTCCCCATAGAATTAAAATTTAGCAGATACCAATTTAACTCCCAATACCAAACGAGTGATACTACTTTTGTTGACAATTTCAGTTGGGAATATCCTACCCAATTGGATACAGAAGTAACAACGAACAACATAGAGTTGAGCATAGGACAGGGTATTTCCTTTGCACTAAAAAACAAAAAATCCCTTACTTTGGAATTGCTGTTGCTTAAGCAGTTTGCGATGCAACAAACATTCAAAAACGAAAGTGGGGTATCACCGAACAGTGAATATGGGATTACAGGATTGAAACTCGCTGCTTGTATGAATTTTTGATAAACAGTCGACACGATAAATTGCTTTACGCTAATGATTTAATTGGAAAAAAGAATGGATAGAAGAACTGCAAAAAAAAGATAGTAATTCCCAAGTGAATAATAAATGCCTTTCGTTGTTTGGTTTTTTCTTTACAATCAATTCACCCCATCCCCACAACTCAATTTCTCCCATTTCCATTTCTCCTTCCAGAAAAAGCAACTTTCCCGTTCTTTTTCAAAACGTGTAGCCTGTATTTTTTTCGAGTCAATCGATGGATTGTTTTAGTTGACAGTTGTCCGGAGAAAATAGCATGTTGAAAATTAGCACTTTCCGTGTGCGAAGGATCAAGCGTTTTTACAATTTTTTCTTCCTCGTCGGCAGTGTATTTCGCCTCAAGCAAGTTTAAGTTTTTATCGCGAATGAAAAATTTTGGATCCCGCGATTCATAGAAATAAATCGACCCATTTGCA
>CAIYXD010000452.1 GCA_903930085.1 uncultured Flavobacteriia bacterium | reverse complement strand
TTGTCCTGCAAGTCCAAGATCGCGCACCGTTTCACCAATCTGCTGTTTGCGCAAAAGATTGATTAATTTTTTTCCGAAGAAAATGGAAATAATCAAGGAAGTAATTAGTGCCATGGAGGCTCTAAATGAAATGAAATTAAAAACCCCAGCTCCTGGGAAATTTAATGAATCGAGATAATTAAATAAATAATACAACATTATTTCTCTAGTTTTTTAAATAAATCAATTGTAATCTGTAAGTCGTCAAAGTCGTGTTTTACTCCTTTTATATCTTGGTATTTTTCATGTCCTTTTCCTGCAATTAGAATGATATCTCCCTTTTCTGCCATCGCAATTGCGGTTTTTATGGCTTGCGCTCTATCCAATATGGAAAGGGTTTTTTTGAAAAATTGCCCTTCCACGCCAAGCATCATTTCATCGAGAATCACTGCTGGATCTTCCGTTCGTGGGTTATCGGAAGTAAGAATAACTTTGTCACTCCGTTCGCAAGCAATTGCCGCCATTTTAGGCCGCTTTGTTTTGTCTCGATCGCCTCCACATCCGATAATTGTGTAGACCGTTTCATTTTTTGAGCGAATATTTGCGATTGTTTTCAGCACATTTTCCAGCGCATCCGGCGTATGCGCATAATCTACAATGGCAATAATTCCTGTAGCACTTTGAAAATATTCGAAACGACCTTCCACAGATTCCAAGCTACTGATGGCAGTTAAAACCTCTGTTTTATCTTCACCAAGTAATTGGCTAACAGCATAAACGGCAAGTAAATTATAGGCATTGAAATCGCCAATGAGACGTGTCCACAATTCTATCTTATCTATCGACAAAACCAAACCTGAAAATTGATTTTCAAGCACTTTTACTTTAAAGTCAGCAGGAGATTTTAGCGCATAGGTATAGTTTCGTGCTGCTGTGTTTTGTAGCATTACACGGCCGTTTTTATCATCTACATTGGTCAACGCAAACGCCGATTTATCTAATGCATCAAAGAAAGTTTTCTTTACATTAACATATTCCAAAAAGGTTTTATGGTAATCTAAATGGTCGTGCGTAATATTGGTAAAAACACCGCCAACAAAGGAAATACCAGTTATTCTATGCTGGTGAATAGCATGCGAGCTTACTTCCATGAAACAATGCGAACAGCCTTCTTCCACCATTTCGGCTAATAAAGCGTTCAAAGAAACTGGATCTGGCGTGGTATGCGTAGATACAATTTCACGGCTTCCAATTTTATTTACAACAGTGGAAAGTAAACCACAATGAAATCCTAATTTGGTATACAGGTTAAATAATAGCGTAGTGGTAGTTGTTTTGCCATTTGTACCAGTAATTCCAACTAATTTTAATTTTTCAGATGGATTAGTGTAAAAATTTGCAGCTGCAAAGGCAAGTGTTTTGGAAGTATTATCGGTTAAAATAAACGTTACGTGCTCCGGAACAGCTATTTTCTCTTCCGAAAAAATCACGGAACATCCTGCTGAAATTGCAGCAGCAATAAATTGGTGTCCATCAACAGCAGATCCCTTGATTGCAAAAAAGGCAGTTCCAGCAATTGCTTTGCGGGAATCAAAAACGAGTTCAGAAACCACACGGTCCAATGCACCACTGTATTCAAGAACGGTACAATTTTTCAATATGTCGTTTATGCTTCTTTCCATTAATTCAGTTTCAATTCGATCACTCCACCGCGAAAAATTGCTTTTCCAGCTGGAATGGATTGTTTAACAACTTTTCCAAAACCAATAATATGTGCCGACATTCCCTTGGATTCAATTAAGTAAACAGCATCTTTTGCGTTTAGTCCAACAACATTTGGCACCGTATTTTTTGCAATGTTTTTTGGAGACATTTTCACGCGGTTGTTTTGTTTTTGCGTGTACATCCACTCACTATCTTTTTGGATTAAATAAGAAATTCCCAAACGTTTAAAAATTCTTACCAAGTCGTATTTATTGCCATTTGCAGAGATTGGCGCTTCTTTAATTTTAATCTTGCCTTCATTAATTGCGTCGTGGTATTTTAAAGTGGACGCGTACACTTTATTGGCAATCGCAGCGAAAACAGTTCCCGAAACAGTTGCGCCATAAATGTCTTTTGTTGGTGCGGAAACCACGACAATACAAGAATAAATTGGTTCATCCGCTGGGAAGTAACCGACGAAAGAAGCTTGGTGTTTTTCCTCTCCTTTGTTCCCGTAACTTTGCTTCGAATTTAGAATTCTTGCCGTTCCGGTTTTTCCAGCAATATCGAATAAAAGAGAAGTTAATTTTGATCCCGTTCCTCCTTTTTTCATTACGCCTTCCAAGCAGCCTTTCATGATATTCAAGGTTTTATCCGAACAGATTTTATCCTTCAAAATATAGGGAGCGTAGGTTTTGATAACTTGGTTGCCTCTGCGTATTTCCTTAACAAATTGTGGACGAACGAGAGTTCCGTTATTTGCTACGGCATTATAAAACGCTAAAGTTTGCAAAGGTGTTTGTTGCACTTCGTAACCAATCGCCATCCAAGGCAGAGATAAACCACTCCAGTTTGGCATTCCCGGGCGATAAACCGTAGGATTAACTTCCCCAACCAAGTCAATTCC
>CAIYXD010000451.1 GCA_903930085.1 uncultured Flavobacteriia bacterium | reverse complement strand
GCAGCAATTCCTGTTGGAGCAACGATTACGGTGTTTTTATGTGTAGAGGCAACAATCTTGCGTAAAAGAGTTGTTTTTCCTGTTCCTGCTTTTCCTGTTAAAAATATCGACTGATTAGTCTGGTTGATAAATCGTTCTGTAAATTCGGCTGGATTACTAATTTCTTGTGGGTCTTTTGTCATCATTTACTTGAAGATAGTCAAAAAGTTTATTTCGACAAGTATTTTAGAAATATTTAATGGAAATTTTTTATAACAGGATTTTACAAATATAAAACCTGAAAACTAGATGTATAATTAACTGAAATTGAAATCAATATACAATCAAAACGCGGTCGATACGGGATCAATTCATATTGAAAAGTATTCCATCTTTCAATAACTTCTCAAAGTTTTCACGTAAATTTTCAACTTTTCTTTTGGAAAGTAGGTCGCCGCTGTTTGCTTTGTTTTTCAATTTATAAAAAGTATCCAAGGAATAACCAAATAAATCCTGCTCCAACATGTTTTTAATTGCTGTAATTTTGGCGTTTACTTCAATAAGATAGTATTCCAAATCGCCAAGTTCTGTCAATTCCGTTGGTGAAATGCTTTTTTTTTCCAACAGTTGGGAATACCTAGGCAACAATTCATCTAAAATCGCCATAAATCGCTCCAACTCCTTGTCTAGATCTTTCTTATTTTGTTTAAATTCCTTCATGTTCTATAGGTATGTTTTAGAAAGATACGTTTTAATTCAAACCCTACGCATTATTTCTATTTTTTAACATTTATATGGAATAATTATTCCATTTTGTATCTTTGCATCTATGTCAGGTATCTATATCCATGTCCCATTTTGCAAGCAAAAATGCACGTATTGTGATTTTCATTTCAGCACAACTTTTGAAAGTTACCGAACGAAAATGGTTGAAACGATGCAGCAGGAACTCGAATTGCGACGGGAGTATTTAACGGATACCTGCCTCGAAAGCATCTATTTTGGCGGCGGAACACCGAGCCTGCTGACCTTAGAAGAATTGCAGCAGTTTTTCTCTACGCTACACGCGAATTTCACCCTTTCTGAAAATGCTGAGATTACTTTGGAGGCAAATCCGGATGATATCACAGACGAAAATCTAGCAAATTGGCGAAACGTTGGAATTAACCGCCTCTCTATTGGTTTGCAATCTTTTAAAGAAAAAGATTTAAACTGGATGAACAGGGCACATTCGGTGCAGGATGCTCTGAAGTGCGTGGAATTGGCGAAATCATATGGCTTTCAAAATATCAGCGTGGATTTAATTTATGGCTTGCCGGAATTGACGCTGGAAGAATGGAAACAACATATTGCGCTGGTGCTCGATATGCAGGTGCAACACATTTCTGCATATTGCTTAACCATTGAAGCCAAAACCGCCTTACATAAAATGGTCGCAACGCAAAAAATATTTCCCGCTGGAGAAGATGCGCAAAGCGACCAATTTCTGCTTTTGATTGAATTGCTGAAAACCGCAGGATTCGATCAGTATGAAATTTCAAATTTTGGACTTCCAGGATTGCACGCTGTGCACAATTCCAATTACTGGAAAGGGAAAGAGTATTTGGGAATTGGACCATCAGCGCATTCTTTCAATGGAATTTCCAGACGTTGGAATGTGTCAAATAATTCACGATATATCGCCAATTTCAACACGCCAAAAGAATGGTTTGAAGAAGAAATTCTAACGCCAAAAGACCGTTGGAACGAGATTTTATTAACCGGTTTGCGCACTTCTAGCGGCGTGCAATTCGATCAACTTATAGCCCTGCAGGAATTACCAGTTTCTTTTCAAGAAAAACTTATTGAATTCAGCGCAAATAAGTGGCTTGAGCAAACAGATAACAGCATTGTTTTAACGGAACAAGGAAGATTGATGGCAGACCATATTGCAGCGGAATTGTTTCTATAAGTTCGACCTCTTCTACTTCAAAAATTCGCGCGGATTATTTTCCTATTTTACATTTGCGTATCTTTGTTACTCACTAAGATTCCAACGATGAAACGCTTTCTTACTATTTTATTTGTAGTCTCCATTACGTTTGTTTTTTCTCAAAAAAAGATCATAGATCCTTCGGTTTACAACAATTGGAAAAAAAATGAAGCACAGATTATTTCCAATAATGGTCAATATGTAGCCTACGAAATAAATCCACACAAAGGAGACGGATGGTTGTTTTTACATCAAATATCCACAGGAATAACCGATTCTTTCCCAAGAGGAAAAGAAGCTAAGTTTTCTTTTGAAGGCGATTATCTTACGTTTAAGATTACCCCGGGATTCGACACCTTACGCAACTGTGAATTAAAGAAAATTGACAAAAAAAAGTGGCCAAAAGATACTCTAGGAATATATATTCTATCTACAGATTCCTTGTTGAAAATTCCAATGCTAAAATCGTTTTCTGTAGGCGAAGAAAATAATTGGATGAGCTATACCTTGGATGAAAATACCCTGAAGTCAGAAAAAAAAGCAGCCGATAAAAAAGAGGAAAAGAATAAGAAAAAGAAAAAATGTTG
>CAIYXD010000450.1 GCA_903930085.1 uncultured Flavobacteriia bacterium | reverse complement strand
TCTTATTTCCCTTTTCCATCGCGATAGTAGTAGTTTTAAAAAATTGAATTCTAAAGATATTTTATTCTAGTCCGTCAACATACGGTTGCAAGTATGCAAAATTTTCTGTCAATTTTCCTTCTAGTGTTGTTTCCGTTCCACGTTCAATAATATTATCCGGATCATCTTTCAATAAAAATGGCATTACTTGGCGAATCAATTCATTTCCAAAATCCTCCGAAGCATCCAATGGCAATTCGCACGGTAAATTATCCACCGCCATCACAGCAATAGTTCCAGGTTTGTGGAAATCGTCTTCTTGTTCCGTTATTGGATTATACCCGTAAATGGGATCGGAAATCTTACTCGGTCGAATAGTACACGCAATTGGTCCTGCAATATCGCACGAAATATCCGCCACAACACTCAAACGTAGGTTCAGAATTTTTAAATCTTCTTTTGTAATAATAAATGGCGATTTATTGCTCCAGAAATGGCACGGAATATAAATATCTGCTTCTGTCAAAAAACGCTTGAACGAGGAACAATATAGCTCAGGATTAGAATAAAACTCATTTTTAACAAAAGGTTTCCCATCTTTTCTTGCGTAATAATCTTCTACTTCTAAATGCGAAAAAACCGGTTCCTCGAACTTTTTCGTCAAAAATTCTTCCGGCGAAACTTCCTTGATTGGCAAAATATCGATTATTTCTCGCGCACCATGCCCTACTCTTCCAAATCCTGTTAAAACAATTTTTGTGTCGGGCGACAAAACAATTTTATGCATTTCCGCTTCCATTGCTTCGCGATCCTTACATTGATTTGCGGCAGTCAATTCGTAGGTTCCTTTTTTCAATCCAAATGTTCGAAATGCGTTGTATGCTCCAACTATTCCTGCATATCTACCGAAACCTATAATACGTTTATTTTGTTTGTTTTTTAGCACTTCGTAGTCAATCAAACGGATTTTCTTCTCCAAAATTGTACGCAATAAATCACGGTTATACGGCTGCTTCTTCAAGGTGTGCGAGAAGAAAAAGTACGTTTTATTTGGAAGCAAATCTGAACTATTCACCTCTTTTACGCCCATTATTATGGAACAATCTTCCAAGTTTTCACTCAATCGAATTCCTTCCGCAGTATATTCTTCATCTTTGAATGCTCGAATCGGACTTGGTTGCACCACCATTTCGATATTCGGGTAGATTTCTTGCAGATGCTTACACTGCTTTGGCGTCAAAGGAACGCGATGATCTGGTGGAACTTTACCTTCTTTTATTATTCCAATTCGTACCTTTTCCATTTTATACTTTTCTTAAGATAATGGTTGTTTTAACAAATAGGCATCGATAAATTCTCTAACGCAGCCTTCGCCACCTTTCTTCGAAAGAATAACATCTACATGCGATTTTACAGCGTTTACAGCATCTGACGGACACGCAGAGAATCCAATCTTGCGAATTATCTCCAAATCATTGACATCGTCGCCAACGATTGCTACATTTTCCAGTTCAATTCCTAAAACTGCACAATGCGCCAATAAAATTTCCATTTTATTTTCCCTTCCTACATGGCAAAATTGAATGCCAAGCAACTCCGCTCTAGACTTCACCATTTCGGTTTTATAGCCAGACGAAATAATTGCCATTTGAAAATTATTTTGCACCAAATGTTGAATTGCCATTCCGTCCTTGGTATTGTATTTTTTAAACTGATCACCGCTTTCGGTGTAATACATTCCGCCATCCGTCATTACGCCATCTACATCCAAAACCAGCAATTTGATTTTTTCCAGTTTTTTATTCCAAATCTCCGGACGAAACATCGGTTTGAATAAAAGAGAAAGCATATCCACATTGTATTCTTCACAAACCGCTTCAATGTCGAAAATCGTAAGTTCACTCACATTATCCACATCCATGTCG
>CAIYXD010000449.1 GCA_903930085.1 uncultured Flavobacteriia bacterium | reverse complement strand
GAATTGCAGGTTTTAGAAGGCAATTGGCTGCATTTTAAAGAAGGAAACGAATACAAGAATCCGGCGCACGCATTCGCAATGGATATGGATTTATTTGGTAAAAAAAGTATTTACCAATTGTTGAACAGAACGGTTTCTAGAAAAGGCTCGGATTTATTGGCAGAGCAATTAATGAACGGCACTGAAACAACGAAATTATCAAATGAAGCAATCGAAGAACTTTCGAAACAAGCGGATTGGTGCCAGGAATTCATGGCAGAAGGAATGGTTTTTAAAGAAGATTCTCTTGAAAAAGAATTCCATAAAATCAATCAAAATGCTGCGCCTTTAACATTGTTGGACAAGGTGATGTGTAATATGATTCCCGTGGTTTCAATTGTTATGACTGTGTTTTACGCATTAAATTTTCTAACGGATAGTCTTTTTCTGCTGTATGTTGTCGCAGTTTTTTCAGTTATTGGCCGAAATTTAAAACGAATAAATACTATTTCTGCTCGGGTTACAGCTTATAGTTCGCAGGTGAAAATGTTTCAACGCCAATTGCAACTCTACAAGGACGTTTCTTTTCAATCGGAATTAATGCAAGAGAATCGGGAATTACTGTTTTCACAACAAGATAGTTTATTGGTTTCCTTGCGCGAATTGGAGAAAATTCAACAAAGGATGGATCTTAGAATGAATATTCTGGTTGGTGCAGCTTTGAATTTTTTCCTTGCATGGGATTTTCAAGTACTTAAGCAGTGGGAAAATTGGCGTATAAAAAATGCAGACCAACTTGGAAATTGGGAAAAACAATTGGCTCAAATTGAAGTATGGATTTCTGGTGCAATCTATAAAATTAATTTTCCGGAAGTAGTTTTTGCTAAATTCTCCGCTTCAGACGCCATTCAAATTCAAGATTTGGGTCACCCGTTTGTTCCTGCCGCAAAAAGAATTACGAACGGTGTTTCTCTTACTGAAAACGAGCGTTTTTTAATTATTACCGGTCCCAATATGGCTGGAAAAAGTACCTATTTACGCAGTTTAGGATTGGCGTTTATTTCTGCAAATGCTGGATTTCCCATTTTGGCAAAATCGTGTGAGATTCCAAAATTGAAATTATTCTCGAGCATGCGGACTTCCGACGACTTAACCGTGGAAAGTTCTTATTTTCATGCCGAATTGACGCGATTGCGATTTATCATGGATGCGATCGAAAGCGGGGAGAAGGTGTTTGTGATTTTGGATGAAATATTGAAAGGAACGAATTCCAAAGATAAAGAAATCGGTTCGGCAAAATTTCTGCAAAAATTGGAACGACTGAAGACAAAAGGCGTAATCGCAACCCATGATTTATCGCTTTGTACTTTGGCAGATGGAAACGTAGCGTTCAAAAATAACTATTTTGATTCTACGATTTTGGGCGAAAATCTTACGTTTGACTATAAAATAAGAGACGGCGTTTGCCAGAATATGAATGCTTCTTTTTTATTGAAACAAATGAATTTGGTAGATTAGCAGGTAAATTAATCCACTCTAAATAAAAACGTTACAAGGAACTATTGTAGCCATCTACTGCTTTTCTAACGGAACCAAAGGTGGAAAGTAATTTTTCCGCATCTGCATAACTCACATTGATTTCGTCCTGAATCATTTTAATTCCGCGATCCACCAATTTGTTATTACTCAATTGCATATCTACCATTTTGTTTCCTTTGACGCGACCTAATTTCACCATCAATGTTGTGGAAATCATATTCAAAACAAGTTTTTGTGCCGTTCCGGATTTCATGCGGGTACTTCCGGTAACGAATTCGGGTCCAACCTCTGGTGTGATCGGAAAATCTACCGATTCGGATAACGGACTTCCAGGATTACACGAAATTCCAGCTGTTAATAAACCGTGATTTTTTGCTTCGGAAATTGCACCTAAAACATACGGCGTTGTTCCGGAAGCAGCTATCCCAACTAGGGTGTCCTTGCTTGTAATAGAATATTCCTCTAAATCTTTCCAGCCTTGCTGCGTATCATCTTCGGCAAATTCAACCGCTTTTCGTATCGCAGAATCTCCGCCTGCAATAATTCCAACCACGATTCCTTGATCAATTCCAAATGTTGGCGGACATTCACTTGCGTCTACAATTCCCAATCTACCACTCGTTCCAGCTCCAATATAGAACAAACGACCACCATTTCGCATGCGTTCCAAGCAAACAGCAATGAAACGTTCGATTGCAGGAATTTCCTTTTCAATTGCGTGTGCGACAGTTTTATCTTCGTTATTGATATTTGTAAGTAGGTCTAGTGTCGACATACTTTCTAATGCAGTATAATGCGATGCAGATTCCGTTGTTCGTTTCATGTGAAGAATTTTGTGGGGAATTAATATACTTTAATACCGTAAATTTTAAACAAGATAGGCTTTCGAATTTTCACCGTCAAGATCAATTTCTACACGTTCTTTTAGGGTTGTGGATAAACTAATTCCAACAAAATCTGCCTTAATTGGATAGCGGCGATGTGTTCTGTCTACCAAAGCAACCGTTTTAATCGATTTTGTAGGTCTTTCCAATAATTTTACCAGCGAATATTGCATTGTTTTACCAGAATTCAGTACATCATCTACCAAAATGATATAAGCGTTTTTTAATCTATCCTCTTCTATGGAAAGTGTAATAGGTTTTTTCCAAGGTTCTTCTTTATCGATAGAAATTTCAAAAACTTCGATTTGCTGGTCTGAATTCGACTGCATGATTTTTTGAATTTCACGTGCCAATCTTATACCATTTCCACAAATTCCACCAAGAAACACAACCGGTTCTTCGAAACAATTCTCTAATAATTGGTGGCCTAAGCGGGTTATTTTTTGCTCAATTTCTTTGTGACTCAAGATAGTATGCATGGAATAAGATTTTAAACAAATATAAACAATGTTGTGCTGTAAACAAAAAGAAAAAAGTTGGATGGAACGCTTAAATCAAAGGGAAAAATAGGGCCTAAATTACGCGTTCAATGTCGCGTTTTTAGGTTTGAATTTCGATTTAAATGCCTCCAATCTAGTCGCCGGTACAAAGAAAAAATCACCTTCCTCAACTTGTTTTCCGTTTTCTTGGATAAAGTGGAAATGGTGAATCCCAAATTGCGTGTAACCAAGTGATTGAAATAGATCTAGCATGTGCGCTAGATTTTTCTCTGAAATTTCAACTTGCACAAGTGGCTGGTGTTTTTCTAGAATTGGTTTGATTTCTTGAAAAACATTCCATTCATAGCCTTCAATATCACATTTTAGGTAGTCTAATTTTTCAAGATTAGCTAGTAATTCGCTTCCTTTTACAATACGAACTTCCTGCGTTGCGTGCTGTTTCTTTTCTTCTTCCGATTCCGCAATGTGCGGCAAACCTGTGCGAATCATACCATTGGATTCCGGCATCACCATGGTAATGGAACCTTCTTCTGTTCCTAAAGCAACATTGTGAAGCGTTGCGTGTGCATATTTTTTCAGGAAATAAGACAATGTTTCATAAAAAACTGGAATTGGCTCTATGGAAATAAGGCTTCCTTTTTTTGCCAAGCGTGCAAAGTTTTTTGAAAAATAGCCGAGGTTTGCGCCAATATCGACGATGGAAAATGTTGGTTCAATAAGTTGATTTACCATATAATGGTATTTGAATCGTTCATCTTTTTTAAGTAAACCCAAGTCAAATAGAAAATAAAAACTACGGTGTAAAGTGCGTAAATATGCGCGCTGGCTCAATAATTTATGTATTATTTTCTTCAAATTCTTCATGGACTCAACTTACCTTTGTTGCAGACGAAAGTACAGATTTTTTTAGGAAAGTGATTTAGCAGACGCGCAATTAATACGCTTTATTCGATCTTTTTTAACAAATTCCATATAACGAATGCTGTAATGTTTATGTAATTTTGTGAAACAGGAACAGCCACAGCGTTGGCGCAGTGTCCTCATCCGTTTTTTCGGAGCCCATGCAGATTACTCTTGAAGCTTAACATTTATGACCATCAAGGAAGTCTCAGGCAAGCAATGGCGGGCTGCATCTCTTTTTTGAGAATAGTTTTCTATCAGCAGATTACAGCGCTTGTCGGCAACCTTAAACGTGTTTTCTGAAGCTTCAGAAAACCCAACTGCATGGGTTTTTTACTTAAAAAAAGGACAAAAAAAACCTTGAGAGCTGCATTTTACAATTCTCAAGGATGTTTTTAAGGAAGTTTTAAATCTTATTTAGTTATTTCCTTTCGCGTGATCCGCTAAAAATTGTTGTAATCCCAAATCTGTTAATGGATGATTGGCTAATGCTTTTATGGCGCTTAACGGACCTGTCATAACATCTGAACCAATTTCAGCACAATTAATAATGTGCATAGGATGGCGCACAGAAGCTGCTAGTATTTGTGTGTCAAACATGTAGTTATCGTAAATCAATCGAATTTGAGCAATCAAATCCAAACCATTTGTGGAAACATCGTCCAATCTTCCCAAAAATGGAGATATATATGTCGCACCGGCTTTTGCTGCTAAAAGTGCTTGCCCAGCGGAAAAAACCAAGGTGCAATTTGTTTTTATTCCTTTTGCGGAAAAATATTTTATTGCTTTTATTCCCTCCAAAATCATTGGGATTTTAACCACAATATTTGGATGAAGTGCTGCTAGTTTTTCACCTTCTTCAATCATCCCATTAAATTCAGTGGATATTACTTCCGCACTCACAGGACCATCTACAATTTTACAAATTTCGCGGTAATGGTTTAGGATATTTTCCTGACCTGTAATACCTTCCTTCGCCATTAAAGATGGATTGGTTGTTACACCGTCTAATATTCCAAGATCATTTGCCTCTTGAATGTCTTTTAAATTTGCTGTATCAATGAAAAATCTCATGTTTTTTAATTTTCTTCAAAAATAATCGAAAGCGTTGAATCTTGTCCACAAAAGGCAAGAGGAGTTATCCCGAATTATCCACAATTACAATCCGTGGCGAAATAGGGTGGGAACGAACTTTTTTAGTTGATGATTACTTTTTATCTGAAACGTTTAATTTGAAGCAGGAAGTTGTGAATTAAAATCAATTATTTTTTGAATTATGAAAAATTGAGATTAAAATATAAAATTCAAGGTTTTAGTCAAAAAAAATAGGGATAAGCTACTCATATCGCACCGCTCAACTTCTTACCTTTGCTACGTTCCCGTCCTGGAGGAGTCAGAAGGAGCTGGTCGTACAAGACTTATCCCCGCCGCAAATATAAGTAGAATTCTAGGATGTTAAGCTGTATAATTCAATTAATTTCCTAAAAAAAGAAAGTTTTTGGTTTTGATTAATGGAATGAATTCAAATAGTGTGAAACAAAAAAATCCATTGTCTTTACAATGGATTTTTTTGTTTCACACTATTTCTACTGCGTTTATAAGTGCATAAAATCTTTTTTGGCAAGCAATTCCTCTTCGGATTCTCTGTAATCTGGGTCGTCTACACAACAATCCACTGGACAAACAGCAGCACATTGCGGTTCATCGTGAAAACCAACGCACTCTGTGCACTTGTCGTGAACAATAAAATAGACATCCATG
>CAIYXD010000448.1 GCA_903930085.1 uncultured Flavobacteriia bacterium | reverse complement strand
TTTTTCAAGGAGTATAAAACAAGACGGCGTGTAAATCTTATTCCTTTTTACTTCGTTACTTTTGGAACGATTTTTTTATAGATGGGAACGGAAGAGCAAGGTTCGCCATACATGATGGTAAGAACATGATCTTGCAGGTGTTTGATTAATTCTACCATCGCAAAGTCTGGCGCAGCAATATCGGAACATCCCTTAATGATTATTTTACCGTTTTTTAATTCTTCCGTGGAAATGTTTTGAATCGCTTGTTTAATCAATGCTTTTTCCAATTCTATTTTCGAACCAACGAGGTAATCTGCAGCGATTCCATTCAGTTTCGAAGCAACAAGCATGTACGCCCAAGTTGGAATAATTGCATCCGCAGTGCAATGAATATAAACGGCTTTATTTTTGAATTCATCCCAGTTATGTGATTTAATCCAAGCACGAAATTCTTTTTCTTTAAGAATTAAACCCTGCCACAAGTGATTGGAAATATCCAAACCGATGATTTCGGATTTCGGTTTAAACGTTGCTAGATCCAAAGGAATTAGCCCGCTATCTTGCACACGATTAATAATTTCTTCCATGTTATAAAATTAAGGTTTTCTTAGAGAAAAGTTGGTAAAAAAATCATTTGAAATATGGGTTATTCATTTTCGAAAAGTATATTTGTTGAAATAAACTGTATGAAAAAAATTCTTTTATTCTTGGTCGTAATTTTGTTTGCCGCATGTTCGGATACTACCAGCAAAATTAAAGGTAAATGGAAATTGGAGGAGATTGATTATTCAAATTATTTTGAATCGGTTTCAGAGGAGGTGCGTCAATTTTTGCAGGAACAAATGAAATCTGAATTCAAACGCTTGAAGAATAAAACTTTTTTTGAGTTTAAACTAGATAATACAGTTTTACTGGAAGCCCCAGATTTTGTAGGGAAGCAAACCTTGACAAATGGAAAATGGTCTGTTAATGCCTCTAAAGATTCTTTATTCTTGGAATTGGCAGATTCGGAAGCATATAAAATTATCACCTTGAATGATTCTGAAATGGTTTTGACAACCGACGATGCTCCCAATCGAGTTCTGCGGTTTTCAAAAGTGAAAAGGTAAGTTTTTTCCTTGGCTAAAATTTAGGACATCCTGTCAGTATTTTTATCAGGCATGGCTTTTGTCAGTAAAAGCGCATGCAAAAACACACTCATCCCTTTGGCTCAAGTACAGAAGCGATTTTGTATTCGTTATTTGTAGTGGTTGTAATGTGGTTGGTTTTTTGGGCAGATCATCTCTTGAAGCTAAATAGCTATGAATATGGTGTTTTACCAAGAAGCATAGAGGGTTTGAAAGGGATTGTTTTTATGCCATTAATTCATTCTCAAAATGACTTTAGGCATATTGTCAATAATTCGATTCCCACTTTTTTTCTATTAGCAGCATTGGTTTATTTTTACCGTGAAATAGCTTTCAAAGTTTTTTTTTACGGATGGATACTTACCGGGGTTTTAGTATGGGCCTACGCTCAAAATAAAGGGTCTTACCATATTGGAATGAGTGGATTAATCTATTTATTAGCCGCTTTTTTATTTGTTTCAGGGGTTATCAGAAAATTTCTCCCACTTCAAGCAATTTCAATGTTTGTTGTCTTTATATATGGA
>CAIYXD010000447.1 GCA_903930085.1 uncultured Flavobacteriia bacterium | reverse complement strand
TCCTTGTTTTGGAAATCAGACGCGCTAACAACGGCAATGATTGTTGAATTGTTAGTAAATTGGCAAAAAATTGAATTTTCAAAAACCAACCGGAACAGTAACAATGATTAGCTTGGAAAGCCCTTATAAATCGCTGAGACTTTTTCATCTCGCTGCAATTTCCTTGTTGTGCTGCGGAATTTCATTAGCAGAAAATCAATCCATTTATACGAATGCGACGCTAATTTGGTGTTGTTTTTGTGGTGTTTTTGCAATATATCGCCTAAATGACTTTATCGACAACGCAGCAAACCTTAAAAATAATTTGGCGTATTTCTTCAAAAACAAGCTAAACTTGGTATTTACTCTTCAATTTGTTTTGCTGACACTTCCAATAGCTTTCCTGTATTTATCTTGGACAACTTGGCTAACCTTGGCTTTATCTGGACTTGTAGGTGCTTTATACTCGATTAAATTTCACTTAGGGAATACTGTTTTTCGAATCAAAAATACCTTTTTAGTGAAAAATGTCACAATTGGACTTTCTTGGGGCAGTTTGATCCTAATTGGTGCTGGAAATGTTAGTTCGCCACTTATTAAGAGTATGGTTTTATTTGCCATTTTTCAAGTTTTAATTGGCAGCGTTATCCGTGACATTCCGGATCGTGATAAAGATAGAGCGCATAATGTACAATCGCTACCAATTGTTTTGGGAATCAACAAAACGATTCTTTTACTGCATATTTTGAATGTATCATCCTTGGGTGCGGTGCTGCTTTCTGTTTCCTCCAAAAATTTATGGCTTACGTTTAGTTGCGTGATTCTTTGGCGTTTGGTGACGCTTTCGCAAATCAAGCGCACATTTTCTTCTGTTTTTTGGAGTCAAAAAGCAAATTTATTCACGTGCACGCTCTTATTTATTGTCTTTTATTTAACTACATTTATGTATGCAATTTGATCCAATCAACCCAAATTTCTGGGCGATAGCAATTCTTATTTGCACAACGGTTTTTTCTGTTTTGTGGTTTCTGGATGCACTTAAGCACAAGGAATTGGTAAAAACAGACATTACCAGCAACGAATTACGGACGCATAGGAATATCTTAATCAGTTCGGGAATAATGGAACTTGCACTCGTGGCGATGTTTTGGTTTCCACTGGAATCCTTACCGTTTTTTATTGCCGCTTTTATTACCCGCACAGCACATGAATTTTTGGACGAGTTAAAATACCACGCAGATCGTTGTTCTTCGTATGAAAATTTCATCCATTTGGGAATGTGGGTGACGGTTTTATCCAAAACAATTCTTCAGTTTATCTGGGGATTTTTCTACCAATACCAAGGCATTGAAACCCTTAACTACGGGATTTACTGCTGGACAGGAATCGTACTTTTAACAATGGGAATAACTTCTTTTTTTGAGTGGAAACGCGGAAAATAAAGTAGGTAAAAACAAAATGGCAATGAATCAACTTACTAAGTTATCTCTTATTCTTTGCGTTTTTAGCACGGTAGGCGTTTGCTCCGCGCAATCCACACGTGGCACACTGCTGCAAAAAAATAATCCTTTGGAATTGCAAGCGTTTTTCACCGATTCCCTTTTGGACCTTGGCATTTTGCGAAACACCAGCAATTTACTGACCAATAATGATTTAACAGTTCATGACAATCTGCCGCTTCCAAAGCGCAAGAAGGCTTTTATTCGCCACGTAAAACACCTTAACGAAACGTTGGAACAAGCCTACTTGAGTAATCCAAAAATGAATCCGGAAAATCTCGACCTTTTGCATGAATTACTTTGGTACAAACACTCGTTGATTCAAAAAGGGCATGCGGACGCAAACCTAAAAATTTCCCTCCGACAAAAAATCCAGTTTCTATGGGATACACGACGAAGCAAGCGCGTGTTTACCTACCGAATTCCATTCAAATATCGCTTCCCAACAAATCCGGAGGATTCTCCTTTCTGGCAAGAAATTCCCGACAGTATTTCCCCGTATACACGTTTCAATCAGTTGGCAAAAGAGAAAAAAATAAAAGCCAAAGCAAACATGGTTGTTCTATTTGAGGAAGTAAGTTGGAGCGGTTCCGCGCCGAAAATCGATGCCTTAGATTTGGATTTGGATAACGGCTGGACCGTAAAATGGGGCGACGAAGTACACACCGATGTGGCAGGATCGCGGATTTTTGCAGCTTTGGGTTATGACGTAGATCATCCATATTTCTATGGAACCGACTTGCTGACGCTGGTTTTCGATGAAACGAACGAAGTATGCGATAAATCGAGTCTTGTTGCAGCGCTAAAAGCCAGGTATTCAATCGATATATCGCTGTTTATTTCCTCTTACGGCAGCATTACAAAAGCGATGTGTTTAGAACTTCCCACTTTGGAGCCTTTGATCGGAAAACAATTTGTATGCTTTAAAAAATGTGCGATTGAAGCGCGTCCCGATCGCGTAAAACGACTTGGTTCTTTTCTTCCTGAAGGACTAAACAATGCAGAACGGCAGGAATTAAAGGGCGCAGTATTAGCGCACCATTTTATCGGAAACTGGGATACAAAAGAATCGAATACCCTTTTGACAACGGTTCACAAAGGAAATTACACCTACGAACCTTCTGCTGTTTTCTCGGATCTCGGAACAAGTTTTGGTGTTTGCGTTAAACCGATTCGGGCAGATTTCAAAGTAGGTTTAGTCAATGAATTTCCATGGGAGGTAATAGAACGCAAGCGAAATAAACTAAAATTTACCAATTCAATCAACACGCTGCTGCTGCCGTATGAACAAGCAAGCTATACCGATCTACTTTGGATGGCTACAAAAATTAGGGCGTTGGATGAAAAATCACTTCGGAAAATAATTGCTGCGGCGCAGTGGCCAGCGCCACTCGCGGAACTCTATTTCCACAAGATGGCTTCTCGACGCGCATCTATTTTGGCAGCTTTCCAACTAGAAGATCCTCATCCGATTGCCTTTAACCGAAACCTGAATTGGAACGAGGGAGAAACGAAAATCATAGAAAACGGCATTTTATTGGTGGATTATCACCGACTTGCCAACCCAGAGAGCTTTTTAGAAACCAAAGGAAGATTTAGAAATTATGGCAACTGATAAGAAACTCCATCTTCTCGTCTTGGTGTTTTTCCTAGGATTCAGCTCCTTTGGTCAAAACACGGAAGAACAGCGCAAATATGTCTTTGGAAAAGACACCTCAATCGTTGCGCTTTTGTCTTCGATTAATGCCCTGAGCGGATTGCAGATTTTTTCACATTCCATTTATTATTACGAAGACATTTACTTGGACTCGCCAACGTTTGATCTTGCAAAAAAAGGGTATTCTTTGCGCTTCCGGAAACGCAATTTTGAGGATGGAAGTATTTCCTACAGCATGCAGCTGAAAAACGAAATGACGGAACTTTCCGCAATTCGAATGGAAGTAGATGAGCCAGAATTAGATTTCTACAAACTACAAAAATCGGGAGAATGGGTTTCTATCACCACTGTTCTGGATCAATTATTTGCGCATCTTTCCTCTCAAAATCCAGCAGAAATATCCCCTGCAACGGCTGCATCTATGGAATTAATCTGTGAATGGATCCGATTTAAAGCAAGTGCACCAATTTCCCCATTTCAGAAAATTCGATTCTTAGAAGGCGATGCTGTTGGTTTGGAAATCATACAAAAATTGGCACCTGTATTGGTTGGCAGTTCGCACCGTTC
>CAIYXD010000446.1 GCA_903930085.1 uncultured Flavobacteriia bacterium | reverse complement strand
GTTGGTGGGAGTCAGAATACTTGCCTCGAATCATTTAATGAAGACTTCAGATTAAAGTCCGATTTAGTGTTCGCATCGTAGCAGCGAGGATTATTTCTTTTACCTGATTTTTTCTTTTTGAATAACATAATTATTTTAAAAATGAAAAAAAATCTAATTTACAGTATCACAATTTTGTGTGCCTCTATCTCTTTTGCACAAGACACCACAACATTTGAGTCCATTAATTTGAGTCCAGAATCGTATAACAACGGCTCTTCCGGCGCGGGCGGTTTTTCATTCGGAAACGCCAATTTTTCAAACGATTACAATGCAAGTTGGGGTTCCTGGTCGGGCTTCAGCATTTCCAATTCTACGGACAATACAACGCCCGGATATTTAAACGATTTTAGCGCAATCACCGGCGGTGGACACAATTCTGCAACGTATGGCGTATATTATAGTTACGATAATTCCGGCGAAATAACATTCGATGCTCCAGGAGTTTTGTTGGAATCTATGCGCATTACAAATACAACTTTTGCAGCATTATCCATGCAAAATGGTGATTTCATCGGAAAACAGTTCGGTTCAGTAACAAATGCAGCTGGTGAAATAGACGGCACAAATGGCGAGGATTTTCTAAAAATCTGGATCTATGCGTACGATAATTTTAACCAATTGATAGATTCCATGGATTTTTACTTGGCCGACTATCGATTTAACGATTCCACCTTGGATTATATCCTAAACGATTGGACGAAAGTGGAACTCTCCCAATTAACGGATCAGCCGGTTTTTAAGTTGACTTTTTCCTTCGAATCGTCTGATATGGGCGAATGGGGAATTAATACGCCAACTTATTTTGCAATGGATAATTTAATCTATCAAAAAAATGCTGCACTAGTTGAAAATGAGTTAGTAAACATAACGGTTTTTCCAAATCCTATAACTGATTTTGTGTGCATTCAAGGAGAAGCGGGACAAATTTCACTTTTCGACGTGCATGGAACGAAAATCGCAACGCACAAACATTCTAATTTTTCTAAGATAGATACTTCAAATCTTCCTGCTGGAATCTATTTTCTCGAGTGGAGAAACGAAAATGGTAAGCTGTTGAAAAAAATCATAAAATAAGAATTTAACCAATTTTCGATTATTTCATTTTTCGTTTTTGTGAAAAAAATTGTTTCCATAATATTTGCGCTAGTTTCGTTTACGGCACTTTCCCAACTTCCAGATTTGGAGGTGCAGGAGGTGCGTGTAAGTGATTCATCGCGGAGAAATTTGGATAGGGTTTTAACCATTCGTCGGGCTCAAATCTTAGAATTACAGCCGGAAGATGTTGGTCAATTGCTGCAAAAAATGGCGGGAATACAAATCAAATCGTATGGCGGACTTGGCGGGTTAAAAACCATTTCTATCCGTAGCTTGGGCGGGCAGCACACAAGTTGCGTGGTCGATGGATTTTCTATTCTTAACAGCCAAACCGGACAAGTAAATCTTGGTTCGATTCAAGCAGAAAATATCGAAAGGATTCAAGCAATTACCGGCGCACAAAAAAATGTGCACATTCCGGTTTCTGCGCATGCTTCTGGAAGTATTTTGTTAATAGAAACCTTCGAAAATTCCTTTTCACCCGAAAAACACCAACTTCGCTTTTCTTCTAAAGTTGGATCTTTTGGGCAATACGACACCTACCTTTCCTACAAATTTCGGTTGAGAAAACTGTATTTAAGTGTTTTTGGAAAATACCGTTATGCCAACGGAACCTATGCTTTTAGTCTTCAGAACGGACAGAATTCCTACACTGGAACACGCGCAAATAACCGCTACGAGGAAGCTTCTGCTGGCATTTCGCTCGGTGGGAAACTGACAAAGAACGGAACGTTTACGTTTCAATTTCGAAGTGAAACAAGCGACCAAGAATTACCTGGAGCAGTGATTTTATATTCAAATAATTCCTTTCAGACCTTAAAAATACAATCGCATCGCGCACAGACGGCTTATTTGCACCAATTCAAGAAACTAATGTTGCGATTTTATGCCGCAGGAAATTTGGGGGAAATGCTTTACCACGATCCCAATTATTTTAATTCTGCAGGGGAGATTCAGGCAAGCTATACAACTAAAAATTTACAGATTGGAACGAATGGAAATTACCGATTATCTGAAAATTTGGATATTTTTGGTGGAACAGAACTGCAAATAAGTAGTCTTGAAACAACGGTAAGTGGTATTGGAAAACCAGTAAGATTCGCACATTTTTCGTTACTCGGATTTTCGTATTCCTTTGCGAAATTTCAACTTACAAGCCAGTTGACTTCTCAATTGGTGCAGGATCAAAATAGTTTTGGTTTTCAAAAAAATAGAGCAGCCCTCAATCCATTTATTCAGCTGGAAACGAATGAATTATTCCAGAAAAAACGATTGAAGTTGATTGCTTTTTATCGAAATTCACTGCGGATGCCATCGTTTAACGAATTGTATTATTCTTCCATCGGCAACAATTTTTTGCGACCGGAACAGGCGAATCAATTTTCTCTTGGAATGCTACTTGCGCCAAAAACCAAAAAGTTTGCTATACTCGCTAGATCAAATGTGTATTACAACCAAGTTGCAGATAAAATTGTGGCCATCCCAACAAAAAACTTGTTTATTTGGTCGATGCAGAATATTGGAAAGGTTGCGATTTTTGGCGCAGAAGCCTCACTGGATGCAAACT
>CAIYXD010000445.1 GCA_903930085.1 uncultured Flavobacteriia bacterium | reverse complement strand
TATTATTAAATATAAATAAACCTTAAATATATTGTAACGATTCCATTTTATTTGTTAAAATAAGAGGTTATAGCTAATATTTTTAAAAATTCTAATAAAAAAAATGATACCAAACACTGTAAGGAAATTATAAATTAATAAATACTTTTTGTGTGTCATCTGACAATGTTTGTTACTGATTTCATGTTAGCCTTTTTGGAGCTGTTATGCTTGACACCTTCCAAGAACCCTCTTCTGAAGCCTTACGATGGCACCTTTGGTGTTTTTGTCACCCGCTTTGGACTCGTGAGGGTCTTGGAAGATGGATCCGTTGTGTCTTTGACCTTCATTGCTGGAAAAATTGTAGGGATGGAAGAGGGAAAACTCATCTATGAAGACAGTATGTTTTCTTTTTGTCGCAAAACAAGACTTTATGTCTTGCCCTGTGTCTGGAAACCATACTGTCCTGTATTTGATAAATCCGGAAATCCTAAACTGCTACCGTTTTTTTCGCCGGAAGTGGAGGGCAAACTCTTACTGGTCAAAACCAAGGATAGTTATATCATTGTTGACAAAAACCAGAAGGAGTATGCTTTTTGTTTCAAGGAGGGTATTGCGCTTATGAAAGTTGGAACTAAACTGGTTCCACTCTTTGATGGATGTAAGAAGTCACTGGCGAAACAACTAAAACTCGAGGAAAAAGCTATTAATCTCGATTTAAAAAAAGAGTTGAAAGATCTTTCCAGCAAAGAGAAAAAAATTGCCCGAGAAGAGAACAGCGAAGAGAAAAAAATTGCCCGAGAAGAGAAAAAAATTGCCCGTCAAGAAGCCAACAAAAAAGCTCTTACCAAGACACTCAATTCGATTAAAGCTATTTCAAATAGCTATAACAAGCTTTGATATGTATTATCCTCGAGTAAAAAAATCTAAAAATAGTTTAAAATTTTGTAAAATAAGTATTAATTTATATGGAAGATATTCCAACAATTTCATTTATTTTTTAATTATAGTAAAAAAAAACGATACCAAACATTGTAAGGAACTTATTAATGAATAAATACTTTTTGCAAGACTTTCATCAGCATTTTGAAAATGTGTTTTTGCAAACCCGAAAAAATCCATAATGGTTTTTTGAATACCAAATATGGAGTCTTTTGGATTTCTGAAACTGGAAAACTAATCAATATTAGTTTTACTGGTGGAAGCATAATGAAGCTGGAAGATGGGAAGCTGTTCTACAGCAAAGGCTTTATGACACGCAAAACACGTGTTTATGCCTTTTCGGATGCCAAAACACCCTACCGGCCACTATTTGATAACGACCTCACCCCCTTCCACCGGCCATTTTTCTGCATGGCCATCAATGGGCGGCTCTCTCTACACCAAAAAAAAGGGGACAAAGGTGCTTTTGTTGTCAACGACAATGAAGGGAACTATTACCCTTTTTATTGGAATAAGAACGGGCTTACCTACATGAAAGTTAGCGGAAAAATGGAACCGTTGATTGAGGGGGTATTGGAAAACCCCAAGGAGTGCAAATTTGCCATCAAAGGCGTGACTAAAGGCGTGACTAAAGGGGGATTATCCGTGGCGGAATTAATGGGTCTTTCTGAAACAGAAGTCGAGAAAGATTTCTCTAACTTTTGTTTCAAAAATGATTTTGATACCAGTGATAACCTTGAAACTAGTATCCAAGTTGATGCAGAAAACTTTGTTTTCAGTGAATAAGCTAAAGTGAAAAGATCTTAACATCAAGTGAAAAGATCTTAACATCAAGTGAAAACTTGATACAAAAAATCTAAAAATAGTTTTACCATAAATATTCCAATTATTTACTGTAGTTTAAAAACATTTAAATTCTTCTGGTGAAACAAGGATTGATTTATCTTCTCCACACGTAACTAATTTGGGAGTGTAATTATAACACTTGTTGTTAAATCCAAATGTTTTTCCCTGGATATCATTTATTACAGGTGCTCTATATATAATACAATTACGTCCTTTACATACTCGTCTAAATAGTGATGCTAGTCCAAGTCCCCAAATAACTGAAAAAACAATCTTTACGTCATGACTTTTTAATATATTTACTAATATTTGAGACATTTTTTTGTTATAAAGTATCATACATAATTTGTATAAAAAATGATTATTATAAAT
>CAIYXD010000444.1 GCA_903930085.1 uncultured Flavobacteriia bacterium | reverse complement strand
CCTCCGGTTGTGGCGGATGATGGATCGATTGTCAATACAGCCAATTTGTATCCTTGTTCTAATATCACTTTCCCAAATGCTTCAATAAAGGTGCTTTTTCCAACTCCGGGAACACCCGTAATTCCAATCCTTCTTGATTTACCTGAAAAAGGAAGACATTTTCGAATCAATTCATTCGCCAATGGTTTGTCACTTTCTAGCTGACTTTCAATTAAAGTAATACCAGCGCTCAAAGCAAATCGATCGTGATGTTGTATTCCTTCGAAAATACGTTCAACAGAGCGCGAAGCCTTCATTTCTTTGCGTTTCCGCAACCAATCTTCATGTTGGTACGAATCCATCAGATAAGTTGAATTAATGCTTTTATTGCTTGGGAAATATTATTTCTAATTTCAACAATGGAAGCTTCCATCATATAGCAGGGTGCGGATATGATCTTAAGTTTTTCATCTACCGAAATTTCGCGAATAGTTTTCATTTCTGAGGAAACTCCTTTTTGATCCATTCCTGCAGAAAATGCCTGAATATCATACGGTGACTTTTCCAAATTAGAACCTAAAGTCATTGTTGGATGTAATTCTGAATCACCCAGCGCCAATGCCATCACAACCGGACTCACACATAAAGCTGCAATCGGTTTTTGATCGGAAATGAATTGTTGAATTATTTTTTTTATTTCGGGTAATATAGATCCGTTTGGTCCGTCAAAAGCCCACGTTGAAAAATTCTTGGCGCTTCCAAATCCGCCCGGAATAACCAAAGCATCTAGGTTCGAAACATCAAACGTGGAAAGGTCATGAACAGCTCCCCGTGCAATGCGAGCAGCTTCTACCATCATGTTTCGACTTTCAGGCATTTCTTCGCCCGATAGATGATTGATGACGTGGTGCTGATTTTTATTAACGGCTAAACAAACCGCTTCTGCTCCTGCTTCGTCAATTGCTAAAAGCGTTAAAACGGTTTCTTGAATTTCTGCTCCGTCATATACGCCACATCCAGATAATAATACGCCAATTTTCATGCTGCTGTTATTCAAAAGTATAGATAAGTTGTTCTTTCCATCCGCTTAAATTGAGCTTTATCACGCTGCCCGTTTCATGTTGATAAGCCAAGTTGGAAAGATTAAATCGAAGGGTTTCTTCCATTTTTGCTTTGCACGCATCTCCATTTGATTTGTGTACCAACTCTATGGATCGGATAGGGGGGAGGGATTTTGCAATATTTGGATTACCAATTAATTCGAACTGATGCTCTTCACAACCTCCTGAATAACTCACCGTTAGTTCTAAGATATTTCCAGTTAGGTTTGCTCGTTCAATCGTACACATGTCAGAAACGGCTGGCTTACCAATTTGAGCAACCAATAGTTCAGAAGTCGGTTGGTTGTTGTTGGAGGATTGGTCCATTTTTTTTGTTTTTTTCATGGTTGCACAAGCCGTTAAAATAAGTAAGCTCGCACATGTGAATAAAAGTGTTTTCATGGCAAATATTTTCGAGTGAATAGCAAATATAACACCAAGTTACCAAAAATCAGGGATTAAACAAACTCAGCCAGTTCCAACCAACGATCAGATTTTAGTTCTAGCTCAGTAACAACTTTTGCTAATTCGGCACCAATTTCCATAACCTGCTGGTTACTTTTCGAACCATCTGAAAGCTCAACGGTGAGAAGCTCTTTTTTTTCTTCTAATCGTTCTATTTCAGAAGGTAAATTCTCGTATTCTTGCTTTTCCTTGAAGCTTAACTTGCGTTTTTCAATCACTTTGGGTTCGGTTTTAACCTCCACCTCCTTTATCGGATTATTTTTGGATTCCCTCGCTTCTAGTTTTTGGTTTTTGCGATAATCCGTATAGTTTCCAATGATATCCTTGATTTCACCGTCACCTTCAAAAACAAATAAATGATCAACCATTTTATCCATAAAATAACGGTCGTGAGACACCACAATCAAACACCCTTCAAACAATTGAAGATAGTCCTCCAATACACTCATCACAAAGATGTCAAGGTCGTTTGTTGGTT
>CAIYXD010000443.1 GCA_903930085.1 uncultured Flavobacteriia bacterium | reverse complement strand
GCCATTTGTCTAGCTGAATGGAATAGGAATAACCGAAACTAAAAAAGTTGGCAGGTTTGATTTCTTTCTTTTTTGCAAGATCTGCAATAACTACGGGAACGTGTCCTCCACCAATATTGTGCAATTCAGTCGAAATTCTTCTAGAATAGTGAAATGGGGAGTAGGGAATTTCCATTTCTGGTGCGGAAACCGCAAAATTATTTTGTGCGTTTTCAAAGCGTTTCACTAATTTTCTTGCTACCGGAATTTCAAACTCAGGTTCTTCTGTCAATGAAACGCGCACTGTATCACCTATTCCGTCAAGAAGTAATGCACCTATTCCAACGGCAGATTTAATTCTACCATCTTCACCATCTCCAGCTTCGGTTACGCCAAGATGCAACGGATATGAAATTCCTTGTTCTAGCATGGTTGCTGCCAATAAGCGATAAGCCTGCACCATAACAAGTGTGTTGCTCGCTTTCATGGAAATAACAAGGTTGTGGAAGTCGTTTTTCTGACAAATTCGTATGAATTCCATTGCTGATTCAACCATTCCTTCTGGCGTGTCGCCAAATCTGCTTAGAATTCTATCCGAAAGCGACCCGTGGTTCGTTCCAATGCGCATTGCAGTATGGTGTTCCTTACACAGAAAAAGCAGCGGTTTGAATTTTTCTTCGATGCGCTCCAATTCTTTTTGGTAGGTCTCTTCTGTGTATTCTATTTCTTCAAATTTTTTCTTGTCTGCATAATTTCCAGGGTTAACACGAACTTTTTCCACAATTTTAGCAGCTATTTCTGCAGCATTTGGTGTGAAATGGATATCCGCAACCAAAGGCGTAGCATAACCAAGCGTATTTAATCCGTTTTTTATTAGCGCTAAATTTTCTGCTTCGTTCTTGCTTGGCGCAGTTAAACGCACCAATTCACAACCGGCATCAATCATTCTAATAGATTGTTTTATAGAACCTTCCGTATCCATTGTGTCTGTCGTCGTCATGGATTGCAAGCGAATCGGATTGTTTGCTCCCAGTGCTGTTTGACCGATCATTACTTCAACCGTTGGAAATCTTTTTCGATCAAATAAATCAACACAATATGGTTTGTTTTTGTCTGCTTCTATCATTGGTTTCTAGTACGTATGTTCTACAAATTTACAAACAAAAGTTTGTATTAAAATGTTCTTTGTTTAATCGTTATAGCACTTCATAGGCTTTTTATTTTCGTTCGCTTAAGAACATTAATGCAGAATAAATGTTAAAGATGGATGAAGTAAACGTTTTTACTTTATTTTTGTATTAAATAAAAATGCCCAAAATGGATTTTACTTCAATCAAATTCGCTAAAAACCATAACGAAGAATTTTATAAGGTTTTGCGCCAGCGAGTAAACGAACACTTTAAGTCAAATAAAATAACGCGATACGCCAACAGCAAAATGGTTGTTAAAACGATCTTTATGTTTGCTTTGTATTTTGTTCCATTAACCCTTTTGTTAACTGTTGCAGAATCAAATCTTTTTATAATGTCCATTTGGATTTTAATGGGATTTGGAATGGCTGGAATTGGCCTGTCTGTCATGCACGATGCCAACCACGGAGCATATTCTCCGAATGAGAAGATCAATAAATTTGTTGGTTACATTATTTTCTTCGTTGGAGGAGACGATGTAAACTGGCGAATTCAACACAATATTTTGCACCATACCTATACGAATGTTACGGGAATGGATGAGGATATCAACCCGGGTGCTGTGATGCGTTTTTCTCCACACGAAAAAAGAAGAAAATTGCATAAATTCCAACATATTTACGCTTGGTTTTTATACGGATTAATGACCTTTATGTGGTTTGTTTCGAAAGATTACAAACAAGCAATACGCTATGAGAAAATGGGTTTAACAGCAACTCAAAAATTATCTTTCCGTAAACACATGACAATTATTATTATTGCAAAAATCTGTTACGGTATAATTACTATTGCGCTTCCATTAATTTTTTCTCCAGCAGTTTGGTGGTTTACGTTAATTGGATGGTTTGTTATGCAATTTATTACAGGTTTAACACTTGGTGCTATATTTCAACCTGCGCACGTTGTACCAACATCCGATTATCCAGTTCCAGATGAATCTGGTAACATAAATGCAGATTGGGCGGTAAACCAATTGTATAATACTGCGAATTTTGCACCAGGAGCGAAACTTTTTTCTTGGTATGTTGGTGGTTTAAATTACCAGGTAGAGCACCATTTATTTCCTAATATTTGCCACATTCATTACAGTAAGATTTCCAAGATTGTAAAAGAAACAGCGTTGGAATACAATCTTCCTTACCATTCGTACAAAACATTTTATGGCGCCTTGGCAGATCATACGCGTATGTTGTACCGTCTTGGTAATTATGATGAAGCGCCAGCAATTCATTAATAACTAGTAGATTTTTCCAAGATGTATTTCGAGGAATTTAGAGAATATTGTCTAAGAAAGCCTTTCGTAACGGAAGGCTTTCCTTTTGACCAGTCAACTATTGTATTTAAAGTTGGTGGTAAACTATTTTTTCTTGCAGACATTGATCAATTTACTTCTATAAATCTTAAGGCATTGCCCGAAAAAGCAATCGAACAAAGAGAAAGATACAGTGGAATTCTGCCAGGATACCATATGAATAAAAAACATTGGAATACCGTTCAGGTGCACTCGGATGTTCCAATGGATTTGTTGTTTCAAATGATCGATGATTCTTACGACTTAGTATACGCATCACTTTCCAAGAAAATAAAACATGAGCTTACGCTGGGATAAATATATTTGGGCTGTTCGTTTGGCTAAAACACGCTCACAAGCTTCCGAAGAATTGTCTAAAGGTCGGATTAAAATAAATGCCTCTACAACGAAGCCAGCAAGAGAACCAAAAGTTGGAGATAAAATTTCTGTTGTACACAATAGTGCAACATTTACCTATCAAGTAGTACAATTGTTGGACAAACGTGTTGGAGCTAAGTTGGTTGTGGATTACCTGCTGGATATAACACCACCTGAAGAATTAGAAAAATTGAAACTTTACCAGGCTTCACAACAAAATTACCGTCAAAACGGCAGCGGAAAACCTACCAAAAAAGACAGGAGAGAAATAGATGACTTTCTTGTGGATTGGGATTGACGAATGTATTATTTTACTTTTTCGGATTAATGTAACTTTTTAAAGCTTTTAAAGTCTAATATATAACTATTGCGCTTTTAGGCTTTCAGCTGTATTAATTTAAAAATTGGAAAACATGAAACACTTCTTTTATTTACTCTCTCTTCTATCTATTTCAAGTTTGAATGCTCAAGAAGAAATTAAAAAAGATACAACACGCATTAACATTGGCAAGGTAGAAGTTATTCTAGTGGATCACGAAATAGCCGCTCGGGAAGAAATAGATACCATAGATGCTGCTCCAACGGAGAAAGAAAAAGAATTATTTGAAGCACATTGGGCTGGGATTGATATGGGTTTCACCAGTTTAATGAACGGTTCTTTTGATAACACCTTTGCAGATTACAAGTATTGGGAAAACGATCCAGCAAAATCTATGACGTGGAACCTTAATCTATGGGAACATAAATTCAGGTTATATAAAGAATATATTGGAATAACGACTGGTCTAGGATTCAGTTTTACACAGATTGCCTTCAAGGATAATTACATGCTGGTTGCAACTTCAGACACTTTAACAGCTGTAATTCCAACACCAACAGCTGAAAATCAAGATTATACAAAGAACAAATTAAAAGCTACTTATTTGACCGTTCCGGTACTAATTGAGTTTTGCACCAATGAAGATGCGGATAAGAGTTTTTATCTTTCCGCTGGGGTTGTTGGTGGTGTTCGGATTTCTTCTAGATACAAACGAACAATTGAAGACAACAAAAGCATTCAAAAAGGAACGTATGCGTTAAGTTCGTTTAAGTTGGATGCCGCGATGCGAATGGGATATGGAAATTGGGG
>CAIYXD010000442.1 GCA_903930085.1 uncultured Flavobacteriia bacterium | reverse complement strand
GAAAATAATTTGCGGGGAAATGAATTGGCAATTGCACAAGCGTTGATATTAGGTGACAAATCTTTGTTAGCTGCTGAAACAAGAAATAGTTTTTCGAACACTGGCGCGATGCATGTTTTGGCTGTTTCAGGCTTACACATCGGACTTATCATGCAATTATTATTGGTTGTTTTAAGTCAATTCTCCTCCTTCCTATCCAAAAAATATGCTGTTTTTATCGTAGTTGTCATTCTTTGGATTTATGCTATTGTGACAGGACTTTCACCCTCTGTGATTCGCGCTGTTTTTATGTTTTCAGTCTTGTTTATTTCTCAGGTAAGCGGAAAACAATACGACGCAATGAATGTGCTTTTCTTCACCGCTTTTGTGCTTTTATTGCTCAATCCTTTGACGTTATTTGACATCGGTTTTCAATTATCCTTTCTCGCAATGGTTGGGATATTTTTATTTTATAAACCGATTGAAAAATTGATTTTTGTTAAGAATAAAGTACTTCAAAAAGTTTGGCAGGGAACAGCTATAGGATTTGGCGCGCAACTCATGACAACACCAATTTCCTTATATTATTTTCACCAGTTTCCAAATTACTTTGTATTGACAAATATTGGATTAATGGCAACATCGGGCTTAATTTTAGGCTTGGGAATTTTCATTTTTACGATTAGCTGGTGGCAACTTGGAGCTGGAATAGTTGGCGCAGCGCTTTCATTGATTATTTTCATTTCCTTCGTGTTCATTGAATGGGTGGAAAAATTACCCGGAGGATTGGCTCAAGGATTCGAGTTGCCCTTTTATCTGGTTGTTGGAATGAGCGTTTTAGTGCTGCTGCTTTTTTTGGTAATTCGAAAAACGTCGCATAAAATAGTAGCGTATTCCTTTGGTTTAGGAATGTTGTTAATGCTAGTTTACAAACGAAATCAAAATTTAATTCGGGAAGAAATATGCGTTTTCAATGCGCGGCAAGTGATTGTAACGATTCGGAAAAATCAGGAATTATTCTGTTTTTACCAAGCTAAAAAAGAAGATGTTGTAAAAGTAAAATACGTTGTGGAAGCCTATTTAAAATTACACCCTGGAAAGGTGCGCTATTTTTCAATGGAGAAAAAAAACTGGCACATTCAATCTAAAACTACAGAAATTCAAACTAGAAAAATGGATAATAATTTCGTAGTTTCTCTGAATAAAAAAGATTATTTCATTTACTTAAACGACTACTCGAAACCAAACGAACTAGTTAAATCATCAAATCTCACGCTGATTGGCATGCCTTGGATTGAAGGAAAAGTAGATCATTCGTTGAATGAAGGCGCTTTTATTGCTAAAATTTAAGCCTTCGCCCTAGGATTTGCAAATGCTTTTACATCCTCACCCGTAATCGTATTTCCACACAAAATAATTAAGCGTTCAATAATATTGCGAAGTTCTCGGATATTTCCCGACCAATCGGTTTGCTTTAATGCTTCCAATGCATCTTCTGAAAATGATTTTCGAGGAACTCCATGTTCTGCGCACACCATTGTCATAAAATGATCCGAGAGAAGCGGAATATCATCACGACGCTCATTCAGCGACGGAACATGAATTAAAATAACCGCTAAACGGTGGTATAAATCTTCACGGAAACGTCCGGCTTCAATTTCTTTGCGCAAATCTTTATTTGTAGCAGCTATTACGCGACAATCTACTTTTATATCGCGCTCTCCACCTACGCGCTGGATCACATTTTCTTGCAGTGCACGCAAAACTTTTGCCTGTGCACTTGCAGACATATCGCCAATTTCATCCAAGAACAACGTTCCACCAGATGCCAATTCAAATTTTCCTTTTTTATCTTTTACAGCAGAAGTAAATGCGCCTTTTTCGTGACCAAACAATTCGCTTTCAATTAATTCGGAAGGAATAGCAGCACAATTCACTTCAATAAATTGCATTTTTCGACGGTTGGAATTGTCGTGTAAAGATCGAGCAACCAATTCCTTTCCAGTTCCATTTTCTCCGGTAATTAACACCCGAGCATCAGACGGAGCAACTTTCTCAATCATTTCTTTGATTTTGATAATTCCTTCTGTTTCTCCTATGATTGAGCTGCCTTTGAATCGCCTAACGGTTGTTTTCAATTGCTTGGTTTCTTCGACTAATCCTGATTTTTCTCTCGCATTGCGAATGGTTACCAAAATACGGTTCAAATCCAATGGTTTTTCAATAAAATCAAAAGCACCTTTTTTGATCGCTTGCACCGCTGTGTCGATGTTTCCATGTCCACTAATCATAATAACAGGCGTTTCCACTTTTGATTTCAGTAATTCATCCAG
>CAIYXD010000441.1 GCA_903930085.1 uncultured Flavobacteriia bacterium | reverse complement strand
TGGTCAAATTCCTGCAATTTATTGGTGTTTCCGTCCGGCTGAATGGGCAAATTATCATCAGAAACGGAAGCTAATAATTTTAAATTTGGAGCGATATCGCCCGAAAGCTCCAGGTTTAAAGTAGAATTAACGCCCAAATCCTGGTTGTTCCCAAAGGAAACGCCTCGCGAAATACTCCCGGACTTGTTTAAACCGGAACCACCAAAAACATCGTTTACAGAATACGTATTTTGAATCAAATATTTATCGCGATTTCCCTTTTCTTCCGAATACAAAATGGAAGTGTCTCGGGTGGCATAAATTTTCGCGAGATTTATTGGTAGAACCCGGTATTCCAACGTGATAGAATCCTGACAACTAACATTTAAGGTAAACTGCGCATTACTCGGGTCGAAGTTGTAATCGCTGCGTAGAAGTGCTAATTTTCCACAAAAAACGCGCAAAGAATTAGGAAAAATGGTCAACGAATCGAGCTGAATTTTCTCCTTGGTTGCCAAAATTGTTTTTTTGCGCAAACTCGTTTCCTGTGAAAATACATTCAAGGTGCCAATCCAGAAGATAATAATTACGAGTATGCGACGAAAAACAGACATGTGTACGAATGTACAACGCAGAAAGCAGAAAATTCGTGTTTGAATCAGAAAATACACCACAAAATTATCTGAAAATTAACCTCATCCATTTAAACCGTTTCGGAATTTAAGGAAATGGCTCTATGTCTTTCACACTAATTCTTCCAGTTTATAGATTATAATAAAAGTAAATTGCTGTTAAAAAACGTTAAGCTCTATACGTTCTATGCTAGTGAGTCTTACATTCGTTGAAACTATTTTTACGTGCGGAAAATTCGGGTCAATTTAATTGTTGTTTTGGTTGTAATCTCATTAATAGCTTTGCTGGTGATTCAAGCATTCCAAACCATTCAACTTTACGACAGGAAAGCGTCACAATTTGAAAACAACCTTTCTACTTCCTTGGAAAGAATTGGTATCCGCCATGAAAAAGCAGAAGATATTCGCCGGTATCTACAGATTGTAAACCGTGATTTTAGCGGCCAGTACAAAGATATTTTGAAGGAAGAATTCAAACACTTATTATCTTCACAAGAATCGATTTCTATTCAGGACACTACTATTTTTGAAAATGGTGAAATGCAGAATTTTTTGGTGATTAAAGGTTCAGCCTACGATTCTCTAACCGGTTTATCCACGGAGCAGCGCGTTATGGCGAGAGATGTTCGGCAATTGAGGGATTTATTTGACAAACAAAAGAAACAAATACCTCACAACGATTCCATTAAACTTGCCATTCAATTGGATCAGCGGGTGTTGCAACAGATTTTCAAAAAAGCGAAATTTGTAAACGACATGATGGTAGAAGCCTTTCGAAATAATGTCTATGAAGATCCATCGAAACGCCTGGATGTTGTGTTTTTGGATTCTGTTATTCGCACAGAACTTGCCAACGACGATTTACCGAAAACCTATCAATTCATGGTTGCAAATGAATATGGAATACCAATCCAATTTGCAAAATCTACTCCAAACTATTCCGTTGAACTAGATACCTTGCTTTCCGGAAAAACAATTTTGTTTCCAAGTAATATCCTAGACGAAGATTTGTATTTACATATCTATTTCCCAAAGAAAGGCGCATTTTTGTTTCAGGAAATGTGGGCATCCTTCACCATTAGTTTAACCTTGATGATTTTAATAATTGTCGCTTTGATGATTATGTTTCGCACCATTTTAACACAGCAAAAATTATCAGAGATGAAAAACGATTTTATCTCCAATATGACGCATGAATTTAAAACACCAATTTCCACCATTTCACTTGCTTGCGAAGCAATGGGCGATCAGGATATGGTGCAGAATAACGCAGCAAACATGGCACCGTTCGTGAAAATGATTAGCGATGAGAACAAGCGGTTGAGCCTTTTGGTGGAGCGAATTCTACAAAGTGCAGTAATGGATCGTGGAGAACTTAAATTGCGGGAAGAAAAGGTTGTTTTAAATGATTTACTCCGGGAAATCACTAAAAATGCCCAATTCAGAATGCATAACGGCGATGGAACTATTCAATTGAACCTTCCTGAAGAAACGATTGAAATTATTTCAGACCGAATGCACCTTACGAATATCATCAGCAACTTAGTCGACAACGCCATTAAGTACAGTAAAGACGCGCCGAAAATTGAAATAAGTTTGAAACGGGAAAATAAGAAACTGCTTTTAAGCGTTAAAGATGCAGGAATTGGAATAAAAAAAGAGCATATCTCCAAAATTTTTGATAAATTGTATCGTGTCCCAACTGGGAACGTCCATAATGTTAAAGGATTTGGTCTAGGTTTGAGTTACGTGAAAGCAGTAGCAGATATTTATGGCTGGAACATTCTAGTAAACAGCAAATTCGGAGAAGGAACAGAATTTATACTCGTAATGAAAGAAACACTATGAATAAAAAGATAAATATACTTCTAGCAGAAGACGATGAGAACTTAGGACATTTATTGCATACGTATCTCAAGAATAAGGGTTTTGATGCCGATTTAGCGCGAAATGGTAAACGGGCATTTGAGAAATTCACTGCTACTTCCGCCAAGTATGACTTTTGTATTTTCGATATCATGATGCCGGAAATGGATGGTTTTACCTTGGCAAAGGAAATTCGCGAAATTGATAAAAAAGTGCCAATTCTTTTTCTTACCGCTAAATCGATGAAGGAAGATAAGTTGGAAGGATTTGCAATTGGAGCGGATGATTATTTGACCAAACCATTTTCCATGGATGAATTGTTGGCGCGGATTACTGCAATTTTGCGTCGCACCGAAACAACTGGTGCAGATTTAAAAGAGCAACTGAAGGTTGGGATTATAAAATATGAGCCAGAATTGCGCCTTTTGCACTTGGAAAATGGTATTAAAAAATTGACAACAAAAGAAAATCAATTGTTGCAATTATTGGTGAAAAATGAAAATGAAATTTTAGATCGACAGGCAACTTTGCGCGCAATTTGGGGAGATGACAACTATTTCAATGGGCGAAGCATGGATGTGTATATTGCCAAACTCCGAAAGTTATTGAAAGAAGATCCTACTATCGAAATCATGAACATTCACGGAAAAGGATTTAAACTAATTGTGAAATAAGCGCGGAAATTTTGGATTACCCAAAGTAGGGGTAAAATCTAATTCGCAACTTGTACCCTGCAACGCACTTAATGTCGCCAACTTTTTCTAACTTAGCGGCGTTAAACACGCTGTGAAGAATTCTGTAAAATACATATTGCAAAAATTGATGGGTTTTAGGACCTATTTATACGTGTTTGCAATCTTCAAAATCAAAACACTTCGCTCGGATTCAAAAGAAAAAGATTTCTTTCACTTTCTATCTTTGTTGGAAGATGGAAAAGGAGCAGTACTGGATGTTGGAGCAAACATCGGAATTATGACCGTTCATCTTGCGAATAAACTACCAAACTCAACCGTTCATGCTTTTGAGCCAGTTCCAGATAATTTGTCCGTTTTAAAGCAGATAATCGCAAAATTCAATTTAAAAAAGATAAAAATTCACGCAGTTGC
>CAIYXD010000440.1 GCA_903930085.1 uncultured Flavobacteriia bacterium | reverse complement strand
TTATATACAATTCTTTCTACTACTTGATTTTCAGGTAAATGCTTAGAAATACTTCGCTTAGAAATAGATGATTGCGGAAACAAAACCGTTCGATTTCCAAGCCACTCCTTAAACTGATTTGCTACCGCATCTGGAACGCCAGAATTTTCGCCGATAAAACTTACTTCCAAACCAAGTTCTTGTAATTTACGCGCTGTTGTTTGACCTATACATGCAACTAAAATAGACGACGGAAGCGACTGTTGCTCTAAAAAGAAATGGGCGGCACGAATACTTGCAAAAAATACAACATCAAATTTTTCTAGATTTTCGAAAAACACACCCTCAAACCGAATAAGGGATTCTGCATGAAGTGGAATATCATTTTTACTGCAAAATTTTGGCAGTAACTCTAAATCATTATTGGATTTTGATATAAAAATGGCTTTATTCAAATTCTTCCTTTGTGGATTGCTGCAAGTCCTCCACAATTATTTCCGCTAGATTTTCCAATCCATCCGTACTGTATTCGTAGAAATCTGAACCATCCTCCCAATTTGTTGCATGCGATACATAAACTGTTTCGTTTTCATCGCAATACACGCCAAGTGGTAACTGACAACCGCCTTGCATTAAATTCAAAACTTTTCGTTCAACCGCGATGCGATGTTGAACTTCCGGATAGTGCATTCTTTGCAAAACCGTGAATAATTCCTTGTCTTTTTCTCTGATTTGCAATGCTAAAACTCCTTGTGCTGGAGCTGGAACAAATTCGGTTGGATCCATTGCAAATACATGAAATTCTGAAAGGTCAATCTGCAGACGGTCCACACCAGCTTTCGCCAAAAGTATCGCATCGTAATCACCATCGCGCAATTTTTGAATTCGAGTTGGAACATTTCCGCGCAAATCTTTAATTTCCACATCTTTTCTAAAACGCACTACCTGAGATTTACGGCGAGCTGAAGAAGTTCCTACAATTGCGTTTTGTTTTAGTTGCCATTTCGAATTTTCGTCTACGGCATTTTTAGCAATCAACAACAAATCTGCTGGATCTTCCCGTTCTGAAACACATGCAATGGATAGACCTTCCGGTGAATTTGTTTCCAAATCTTTGTGTGAATGAACCGCTAAATCAATTGTTTCATCCAGTAATGCCTGTTCAATTTCTTTGGTGAAAAATCCTTTACCTTCCAATTTATCAAAACTCAGATGCTGTATAAGGTCTCCTTGCGTTTTAATGATTGTAATAGCCACAGAACATCCTAATTCTTCCAATTGTTTTCTGACATGATTTGCCTGCCATAGTGCGAGGTCACTTCCTCTGGAGCCGATTCGAATGTGCTGCATAGTTTATTTTTTTATTAGAATCTCTTTTGCCATAATCATTGGCACACTCATGTATTTCTTCTCCATATAGGAAATGATTTTATCTAATACCTCTTTTGAATTTTCGTCCAACGCTTCCAAATCATTTTTAAAAACTTCATTCATTGCAGTTGCGCGAATTTCTTTCACTTTTAGTGGAACCTCTCGCATTGCAAGCTCTACATTTCTGACCTTTTGCAAATGTTTGAAATCGAAAAGGGCTTCAGAAATAATCTCCTCCACATGTTGAATTTCATTGGAACGTACTTTCAAGTTTTCATTCGAAATCTTTTGTAAAAAATCCACGGATATATGCGTCACCGCATGGTTAGAAAGTATTTCCGGATGCAAGTCTTGCGGAACAGCAATATCAATCACAACTTTTCGGCTTTCTTCACCAATTAGAATTTTTTTATACAACTCAGGTGTAATAATATGAGAATCCGATCCTGTGCAAGAAATAATAACATCAAAACCTCCTTCATAATGCTCTAATGCATCCAAAGAAAATGCTTTTCCATGTAAGTCTTTCGCTAAACTTTCTGCTTTTGTAAGCGTTCGGTTGAACACCACAAAGTTCTTGAAACCATGTTTGCGTAAAAAACGACTCATGGTTGTATTTGTCGCTCCTGCTCCGATTATCATCATTCGTGCGTCCAACGGAATATTCATTTCACGCAGTTTGTGATAGGCCAAAGAAACAACAGAAACTGGCTTAGTTGCAATACTCGTTTCGGTATAGACTCTTTTTGCAGTTTCAATTGTATGTCGCATTACAAGACGAATAAAATCACCTGTAAGATTTAATTTTTTTGAAAAGTCAAACGCATTTCTTACTTGAGTAATAATTTCCCGTTCCCCAATTACCATCGAATCGATAGAAGAAGCAACAGACAAAATATGTTCAACTGCATTTATTCCTTTAAAAACATCTGCCCGTTCTGCAAAATGCTCCTTCTGTTCGTTGGAAAATTCTGGGTAAATGGATTCAAAAAATTGTATTAAAAATGGTGTGCTAACGGTGTCGTCCGAACAAAAGATAAATTCAACACGGTTACACGTCGATAAAAACATTAATTCCGTCAAATTCATAGTGCTTTTTAGATGCGCCAGGCGATCTAGCTGCTTGCTTTCATCAATGGGCAAGAGGCCTAAATCCTTGACATCTAGATTCCTATGTGTAAACGCTATGCTATGGAATTTATCTAACACTTTTTTAAGTTCATTTCAGAGTACAAAAGTGCACTCTTAATTTAATTTTTTTGTCATTTAATTGTCATAAATCCTTATTTAGAATAGGTTTAAATACATTTTATCCGCTAAAAAATAGTTTACACTAAATATTGGGTTAGCAACTACATTAAACACCGAATCGCTAAAAATTCAAACCACGAAATAAATCGCAATTTTGAAATCATTCTTACCTTTGTAGTATCACACTTAAAATTTACTAAATGTCAGACATTCATACGTATAATTTCAACGGAAAACGCGCCCTAATTCGAGTAGATTTCAATGTTCCATTAAACAAAGAAACATTTGAAATAACAGATGATACAAGAATTCGTGCTGCCTCGCCAACTATTCAACATATATTAAAAAATGGAGGAAGCGTTGTTTTGATGTCGCATTTAGGGAGACCGAAAGATGGTCCGGATTCTAAGTTTTCGTTACGCCATATTGTAGACCATGTCTCAGAAGTACTTGGTGTTCCGGTAAAATTCGCTGACGATTGCATTGGAGAAAATTCTTTTAAAATGAGTGCAAATCTTAAGCCTGGAGAAGTCTTGTTATTAGAGAATGTTCGTTTTCACAAAAGAGAAACTGTTGGAACGGAAAGTTTTGCAGAAGAACTAGCGAAACACGGCGATGTGTATGTGAATGATGCATTTGGAACAGCACATCGCGCACATGCGAGCACAACGGTAATTGCCAAATTTTTTCCTAAAGATAAAATGTTTGGTTTATTGTTGGAAGCAGAGATAAAAAGCGTGGATAAAGTGCTGAACAGCAAAGAAAAACCATTAACTGCAATTGTTGGAGGAGCGAAAGTTTCTTCAAAAATTACCATTATTCAGCGTTTATTGGATAAAGTGGACAACCTCATCGTTGGTGGTGGAATGGCATATACGTTTGTTAAAGCTACAGGCGGGAAAGTTGGTAGTTCACTTGTTGAAGACGACTTTTTAGAAATGGCTCGGAAAATAATTGACGATGCAAAGGCAAAAGGTGTGAATTTATACATTCCTACCGACACGGTAATTGCGGATAAGTTTGATAACGAAGCAAATAGAAAAGAAGTAAACATTCGAGAAATTCCGGATGGCTGGATGGGACTAGATACTGGTTCAGAAACTTCCAAGGCTTGTCGTGAAATTATAGCACATTCCAAATTGATATTATGGAATGGTCCTATGGGCGTTTTTGAAATGGAAAATTTTCAGCAAGGAACAAAAGATGTTGCAAATGCAATTGTGGAAGCAACGGCAAACGGGGCATTTTCTTTAATTGGCGGCGGCGATTCCGTTGCTGCAATAAATAAATTTAATTTGGCAGATAAAGTGTCCTACGTTTCTACGGGTGGCGGCGCAATGCTTGAATATTTAGAAGGAATTGAACTACCTGGAATTAAAGCAATTAGAGAGTAATAAATGGTAAAATACTATTAACCTAAGATTCTGTTACAATATTGTCCGATAAAAATCGGACTTTATTTTCTTTGTTCTTTTGTCTTGATAAAAATCAAGTCTCGATTGAAGCCGTTCGGCGAAAATCTCTCAGCGACCGATACTCGAAAAGAGTGTACGCTCTGGCGCACAAACGTCAAGCGCTTTTCGGTATCGGTTCCGCCTCTAAATTTTCTTCTTCCTCACTTTGCCAATCGAGCCCCCGATTCTACGAAG
>CAIYXD010000439.1 GCA_903930085.1 uncultured Flavobacteriia bacterium | reverse complement strand
TTTTCCAGGTGTTGAAGACGGAACAAAACCAACTGGTAGCAGAATTTGTTTGATAGAAGCTGGTCGTTTGAACATTTCGTAGGAGTGAACATAACCAATAATATTGTCAATAGAATCGCGGTAAACAATAATTTTAGAAAGTCCAGTATCGATAAAAATATGCTTTAATTTATCGATGTTTTCCTCCACGTCAATCGCTATAATTTCTGTTCTTGGAATCAAGCAATCTCTTGCCTTTATGTTGGAGAAGTCTAAAGCATTCTGCAAGATTTGCATTTCATTCCCAAGCTCCTCTTCCTCTTTTATTCGTGTAGAAAGATCTAAAACGTAGTGTTCCAAATCTACCTTTGAAAACACTTTTTCAGAATTGGAACGGTCTGTTTTTAGTACACGCAAAAATAAATTGCTGATAAACATCACAACCTGCGTTGGAAGGTAGAGGATTCCATAAATAATAAGCATTGGAGCGGTTGCCACTTTAAAAAACCCATTCGGATTGATTTGAACGAGTGCTTTTGGCAAAAACTCCGCAACAATCAAAACTAAAAGAGTTGAAAAAACCGTTTGCAATACTAAAATAAAGCCGGATTCCGATATTCCCCACGAAGCAATTATAGGATCTAGAATCACCGCAGCATAGATGCCAAACAATACCAATGCGATATTATTTCCAAGAAGCAGCATGGCAATAAAAAAGGATTCTCTTTTATAGAACAAGCCTATGATTTTTCCTTGGAAATTTCCTTTTGTTCGGTCTAGCTCAACTTTTAAGCGATTAGAAGCAAGAAAGGCGATTTCCATACCCGAAAAAAAGGCAGAAAAAACAAGCGATAAAATTATTACTGAAAACGCCATTAAGTTCTAATAAAGATGAAAATTAAATAAAAGGATCTAGATTACATCAAAACCAATGTCTTTTCTATAGTAGGCTCCTTCAAATTCTATTTTCTGTGCAGAATCATACGAACGTGTAAGCGCCGCCTGAACTGTCTTTCCATAAGATGTAATTGCCAATACACGACCACCAGCGGAAAGAACGGCAGGTCCATCTGAACTTGTTCCAGCATGAAAAACGATACTTTCGTCAATGCTATTTAATCCAAATATTTGTTTTCCATTTTCGTATGCTTCGGGATATCCTCCTGCAACCATCATTACCGTTGCTGCACTTTTTTCTACAAACTGTACATCTCGCTCGGACAATGTATTCGAAGCAACGCCTTCAAAAAGGTCGAGAATATCGGATTTCAAACGTGGAATGATGACTTCTGTTTCTGGATCGCCCAATCTACAGTTGTATTCAATAACGTATGGATCGCCTTTTACATTTATAATTCCAAAAAAGATAAATCCTTTGTAGGGTATATTTTCTTGTCTTAGGCCTTTAACCGTAGGGATGATTACTTGGTTTTTTACTTTATCCATAAACGCAGGATCTGCAAAAGAAACTGGCGAAACAGCGCCCATTCCACCGGTATTTAAACCAGTATCTCCTTCACCAATGCGTTTATAATCCTTCGCCTCCGGTAATAATTTATATGCTTCACCGTCTGTAATCACAAAAACAGACAATTCAATTCCTTTTAAAAATTGCTCGATTACAACCCTTGAGCTGGCATTTCCAAATTTAGCATTCGCGAG
>CAIYXD010000438.1 GCA_903930085.1 uncultured Flavobacteriia bacterium | reverse complement strand
CTCGATATAAAAGTTACAGCAGTAAAGGATGGTATTGCGCAATTGAGCGTTCCGCAATACCGTGTGGATGTTACCCGTGAAGCGGATGTCATCGAGGAAGTTTTGCGCATTTATGGTTTCAATAATGTTCCGTTACCGGAAAAATTAAACACTTCGATAAATACATTTTCCAAACCGGACAGTGAGAAGGTTCAGGCCGTTTTATCTGAATTATTAGTCGGAAAAGGCTTGGTTGAAATGTTGAATAATTCATTGACCACAGCAACTTACGTGGAAAATTTAGGCGGCGAGTCGCTTCTTTCTGCACGAAATGTTCAGATGCTAAACCCATTGAGTATGGAATTGGACGTGATGCGTCAGTCGCTTATATTCAATGCCTTAGAAGTGATTGAGCACAATCAAAATCGCCAACATGCAGATTTGAAATTATTTGAATTCGGGAAAGTCTACCACAAATACGAAAGTGGTTTTGCTGAAAACAAACGCTTGATCCTAGTATTAACCGGAAAAAAAGAAAAGGAATCCTGGAATGCTTCGAAAGAAGCTGTTTCCTATTATTCGATGAAAGGTCTTGCAAATGCTGTTTTCTCGCGATTAGGTTTAAACGATTTGGTGCAAGAAGCCGCATTAAAAAATTCTGTTTTACAGGATGGGATGCAGTGGACAATTCTCAAAAAGAAGGTCGGAGAAATTGGTTGGATTAACCCAGCAATGAAAAAACATTTTGGCATTAAAAACGATGTTTTTGCGGCCGATTTTGATTGGGATGTGATCCTTGAAAGTTTACAGTTTGTAAAAATAAAATATGCGGAATTGCCTAAAACATTTGCCGTTAGAAGAGATTTTTCATTGGTATTAAATGCCCAAACGACCTTTTCTGAGATTGAAGCAGTTGCAAAGAGCTGCGATAAAAAGATACTCAGAGAAGTTGCATTATTTGATGTTTACGAAGGTAAAAATCTAGAAGAAGGAAAGAAATCGTATGCGGTTTCCTTTACGTTTCAGGATTTTGAACAAACATTAAAAGACCAGCAAGTTGATTCCTTGATGGAAAAAATTCGTTCGGAATTGGAAGCGAAATTAGGCGCTAAATTGAGAAGTTAAGTAGTTGTTTTGATTTTAATCTCGTTGATTTTTTGCATTTTTTTTAATTTTCAATAATTAATTTGAGCACCGAATTTATGTCAAAACACCAGCAAATTATTGTTACAGGCATCGGAACAGATATAGGAAAAACAGTCGTTTCCGCAATTCTAGCCCAAGCATTGAAAGCATTTTATTGGAAGCCAATTCAAGCAGGGGAATTAGAAAATACGGATACAATGAAAGTGAACGGTTGGACAGATCAAAATGTTACTGTTCTGCCAGAAGCTTTTCGTTTGGAAAGTGCAATTTCACCGCATGCAGCAGCAGCAATTGATGGTGTCCAAATAGCTAGAGAATCATTGCGACTTCCCGAGATAAACGGAAATTTAGTAGTAGAAGGAGCTGGTGGAATATTAGTTCCCGTAAACCATTCCGGTTTGTTATTAGTGGAACTTTTTGAAGAGTGGAATTTGCCTATTGTTATCGTTTCACGGCATTATGTCGGCAGTATCAACCATACCTTGCTCACGGTAAATTACCTAAAAAACAAAGGATTTAAAATCTTGGGAATTGTTTTTGTCGGAGATGAAAATGTACCTTCAGAAACTTTTATTTGTTCTACTACAGGCTTAGAAATACTAGCCAGAATTCCGCTAACGGATAGGGTAGATGCTAGTTTTATTCAATCCCAGGCAAAATTGATTTCAACAGAGAAATTTGTATTCACGGAGAATTAATTGGAATGAGCGATACCCAAAGAAGAGATCAAAAGCACGTTTGGCATCCATTTACGCAAATGCAAACTGCACCCAAACCATTAGAAATTATCCGTGCAAAGGATGCTGTTTTGTATGCTGCAGATGGAACAGAATATATTGACTGCAATTCATCTTGGTGGGTGAATGTTCACGGACACGGAAATGAGCATATCGGAAAGGCAATTTCTGAGCAATTTTCTAAAATTGATCACGTTATATTTGCTGGTATTACCCATCCAAAGGCCGCAGAATTGGCAGAACGGATTACAGCTTTGTTGCCAGATGTTTTCCAAAAGGTGTTTTTTAGTGATAATGGTTCAACCGCAGTGGAAGTTGCTTTGAAAATGGTTTTTCAATATTGGTCGAACAGTGGAACGCCAAAAACGCGAATTCTAGCCCTAGATGGCGCCTACCACGGAGATACTTTTGGCGCGATGTCGGTTGGTCAACGCGGTTATTTCAATGCGCCATTCGAGCCTTTTTTCTTTAATGTTGATTTTTTGGATTTTCCAACGCTTGAAAATGAAAATTTACTTTTGGAAAAAGCAGAAGTACTTTTTAAAACAAATGAATTTGCGGGGATTATTGTAGAGCCTTTGGTGCAAGGATCCGCGGGGATGCGTATGTACAGCGTTTCGTTTCTGGAAAAGTTGGTTGTTTTAGCTAAAGAAAATGGCGTTTTAGTGATTTTTGATGAGGTAATGACTGCTTGGGGAAGAACAGGAAAATACTTTGCGATGCACCATAGCAATGTGAAACCAGATATTATTTGTTTATCCAAAGGATTGACCGGCGGAGTTTTACCTTTGGGTTTAACTGTTGCTACAGATCAAATTTACACTGCATTTTTATCGGATGATAAATTGAAAGCCTTGTTGCACGGTCATTCCTTTACTGGAAATCCATTGGCATGCGCTGCCGCCTGTGCAAGTTTAGACATTTTTGAGAAGAACGAAACATGGGAAAATATTCAACGAATTGAGTCTTCACATTGTCTTTTTAAAGTACAAATTGAACAGCATCCTTTTGTGAAAGAAGCACGTGTTTTAGGAACAATTCTGGCAATTGAACTCGAAACTGGGGAAGGGAATACCTATTTTTCAACTATTCGCGATAGGGCATATGCGTTTTTTCTAGAAAATGGTTTGTTGGTT
>CAIYXD010000437.1 GCA_903930085.1 uncultured Flavobacteriia bacterium | reverse complement strand
TAGTACTTTTTAGGAAGATTATGCCGCAGCGGAGCTGAGGGAAGGTCGGAAAAAGATTTTCAGCGGAGCGGATGAACCTGTAATTTATAAGGTTTTCTAGAAAACAATAAAGTTTTTATCGGACACAAGTGAAAAGATGCAGTGCATCCCGAAAAATCAGGACAAGATCTGCAGCGGAGCGAAAAACATTCATAATTCCTAAGGTTTAAAGCGCATTGTATAATTAGCTTGGGACCCATGTGCTGAAATTCAGTAGAAATTTGGAACTGTTTGAGGAGGCACGACGAGTTTTTCAAATTTCCTGAATAAGGCACTAATGGGTAAGCCAATTATGCACAGCGCCAGGGCTCTTTTTCTTACTTTTTTAGCTCTTGAAAAAAGTAAAAGAAATAGTACTTTTTAGGAAGATTATGCCGCAGCGGAGCTGAGGGAAGGTCGGAAAAAGATTTTCAGCGGAGCGGATGAACCTGTAATTTATAAGGTTTTCTAGAAAATTATAAAGTTTTTATCGGACACAAGTGATAAATTATTTCTTTTTTCAATTTGGCTAGTAAAAGTGGCGTTTCGCAGAAAATTTCAGCTATTTGGTTTAAATTTTTATTTGGATTGTTGATAACTTTTTAATAACTTTATTAAGTCGGCGACAAAGCGGACGATTTAAGCCATTCTATTTCCATGAAAACTACCGCCATTAAACACGCACTATTAGCGCTTGCCTTCCTAGTATGTGTAAATTCACCAAAAATTTCGTATTCCCAGCAAGCTGTAGTTTGGGCCACCGTCCCCGATTACGCTTCCCTTTTGGTGCAAAAGACTGCATTAAAAAATCGTTTAACAACCGGGAATCCCGCCTTGCAAAATGTATTTGAGAACTTACCGATTACCTCCATCGAAAAAGCATTGCCTGCCTCTAAATTACCGAAACTTCAACAAGTGTATGAAATCAAGTGCAACTGTGAAGCTTCCGAATTGATGCGTCAATTGGAAAGTAATCCCACCTATTTCAAGAAATTGGAGAATTTGGGAATGGCAGAGCCATTGTACACACCAAATGATTACACTTTAGCGATGCCCAATGATTATGCGTTGGATTTGATCAATGCCAAGGGAGCGTGGGATATAACACATGGAAATATTTCTATCGTTATTGCAATCACAGATTTAAACTATTACCCTAACCACGAAGAGTTGGTGAACAAGATCGATTATATTACGCCAAATAATATTAATGGGTATGCTGATCATGGAACAGCCGTTGCAATAACGGCCGCCGGGGAGACAAATAACAACATGGGAAAAAGTTCGATAGGTTTTAATACGCCTGTCCAACTGCGAACGCCTTACTATAACCAAATTTTGGAAGCAAGTGCCAGTGGAATTCGAATTGTGAATGTCAGTTGGACAAATACCTGTACATACAGCACATACGCTCAGGCTGTTTTGGATGAAGTTTACGCAAATGGAACCATCGTAGTGGCGGCTGCCGGGAATGGTGGAACATGTAATGGTGCAACAAATCTAGTGTTTCCTGCAGCACACGATCACGTGTTTTCCGTTTCAAGTGTCGGTCCGTGGGACAACCACGAGCGTGTAATAGGAAATCCAAGTACAACGCACCAGCACAACGCAACGGTAGATCTTTGTGCACCAGGTTATGATGTTGCCATATCGACCTCACCAGGAACGTATATTACCGGCAATGGATCGTCCTTCGCAGCGCCCATGGTTTCGGGAACAATCGCTTTAATGCTCGCTGTAAATCCGTGTTTGACAGTGGATGAAATTGAATTTATTTTAAAAGAAACTGCGGTAAATATCGACGCGATGAATCCAGCTTATGTTGGCATGCTCGGTGCAGGAAGATTAGATGCTCAGGCCGCTGTTGCAATGGCGGAAGATTTCATTACCTTGCCAATTACAGGATTGATTTCCTCCACCTGTGAAACAACCGATCAAAGCGTTGTACTGGATTTATCTGCAGGAACGGCTCCGTTTACTATCGAATGGAATACAGGCGCAACTACCGCAACAATTCAAAATCTTGCTCCAGGAACGTATACGGCACTGGTTACAGACCATGAGGGATGCAAAGGGAATTTCACCATTGAAGTAGATACTTTGGAGTTTATGGACTTAAATCAAGAGGTAAGTGGTGTATTGTGTAACAATTTCTTCAGTGCAACGAATACTGGAAGTGTTCAGCTACATGTTTCTGGCGGACATCCCGGCTATACGTATCTATGGTCTAACGGCTCAACAACAGATGCCATTTTTAACCTGTCGCAAGGGAACTATTCTGTCGTTGTAAGAGATTCGATGGACTGTACGGAAGAGATGACTTTTTCAATTATATTTCCAACGGCGATGGAATCCTCCATTTCAAGCACTCCATATACGGGAAACACCTACGGCACAATTAATTTGACGGTTAGCGGTGGAACGCAGCCGTATACGTACCACTGGGTTGCGGATGGTCTTGGTCAGACAACACAAGATTTAACGAATCTGTTGCCAGGTTTTTACGAAGTACAAATAATTGATGCCAATGGTTGCTGGGATGGGCAGTACACGTATGTGTATGATCTCATGGAACAGTATACGGGGCC
>CAIYXD010000436.1 GCA_903930085.1 uncultured Flavobacteriia bacterium | reverse complement strand
GGCGATTGGGCAAATGTGCGCTGGGAGCTTAATCCATACAAGGTTGGGATGAATTGTACCATAGAAGAATATTTCACAAAACCTGAAATTATCAAATGGCAAAATAATTGCCTCCGCTATATTTTTTCGCGTTGGGGTTATAGCTCCAACATGGCTTTTTACAGCTATTCCGAAGTGGATAATTGGTGCACAAAATTACTGGAAAATAAACCCGACCGAGATGCCGAAAAAAATGCAGTTGTCCTGCTTCGAAACTGGATTTCCGACCAACAGAAATTTATTGAATCGAATTTAAATAGCGCCATTTTATTCTGCCATAGCCCTGCTCGTTTGTCTGATTTGGAAAACAATCCTGAAACGAGTTTTTTCAGCCTTTCGGATGTTATTGGAATACATTCATACGGAGAACGAAAAGAGATTAATTACACCGATCGCTACGATAAAATTGAAACCTACTGGAATAAATTTAACAAGCCAGTAATTTTGGAGGAAATGGGACCGAATAAAATTGCCTTGTATTGCTGCACCGGAATTGAATTCCACAACAGTATCTGGTCTTCCGCATTTATGGGATGTTTTGGCACAGGTATGGATTGGTGGTGGGAAAGTGGCGTTTTTGATGCTAATTACCAAAAAGATCTGGCGCATATTCAACGTTTCTTTTCAACTGAAAACCTAAGAGAAGGCAATTATTCTCCTCAAAAATGGAAAGATGCATCCATCAAAAACAGCAAGTTGGAAAATTATACACTGCAGGACGAAAAAAAGGAAAACGCTATAGGTTGGATTCACAATGCAACTTTTTACTGGAGAAATTTAGCAGAAAGTAATCCGTGTTTATTAAATCTTGTGGATGAAAAAAGCGACTTAAATACGCCCTGTTATTTTAGTAAAGATCCATACGGTTATTCCTTTTCGATGCTTGGAAAAGCGTGTCCAATCGAACACAATGCAGTATATGAACACGAAGAATTGAAAGGATTTGACAATCCAAAATTGAAAGATAAATACACCGATAAAGGAGGAGCGCACACAATTCAAAACCCTTCCGGAATCGAACGAAATCCAACCTTTAAATTAAAGGAATTAAAAACATCCGGCCTCATTAAAAAACACTGGTATACCGTTGAATATTATTTCACAGAAGGAGAAATCGTTGGCAAAGCTCCAATGGAAGCGCAAACAATTTTCACAAATGCACTTGGAACATTGGAAGTAAACGTGCCAAATTTGGATTTTAAACACCCAGATTATGCTTATAAAGTAACTTATTTGGGTTATTACCGCTAATACCTATACACTTCCTGTTTTTTCGTGTTTTCATACTTTACTTTGGATGCATAACTCTTTCGTTTTAACTTTACACCATGGAAAAATTCACCAACCAATTAATTCACGAAACATCACCCTATTTGTTGCAGCATGCACACAATCCAGTAAATTGGGTGCCATTTTCAGATACTGTTTTTGAACAAGCGAAGCGCGAAAATAAACTTGTATTAGTAAGTGTTGGATATTCCGCTTGCCATTGGTGCCATGTTATGGAACATGAATGCTTTGAAGATGAAGAAGTTGCGGATTTGATGAATACGTATTTTATCAATGTAAAAGTGGATCGGGAAGAACGTCCGGATGTGGATCAAGTTTATATGACAGCAGTGCAATTAATCACACAAAAAGGCGGTTGGCCATTGAATTGTTTTACCCTGCCAGACGGAAGACCAATTTATGGTGGAACTTATTTCCCAAAAGAACAATGGATGCATATTTTGCGTTCTCTGGAGCATACTTTTAAAAATGACAGAGAAAAAGCGGAGGAATATGCAGCGAATTTACACGAAGGAATTAAAAATAGTGAACTCATTGCAGTTGCAGTAAAACGCGATTCCTTTTCAGAGGAAAAATTACATGAACTTGTACTACGATGGTCTCGGAATTTTGATGCTATGGAAGGCGGTGAATCACGGGCACCAAAGTTTCCATTGCCAAATAATTATGAATTTCTGCTGGAATATGGCGTGAAATATGAAAATTTAAAGGTCTTGAAACACGTGGAATTGACCTTGGATAAAATGGCAATGGGTGGTATATACGATCAAGTTGGCGGCGGATTTTCGCGTTATTCAGTTGACATGCTATGGAAAGTACCACATTTCGAAAAAATGCTGTACGACAATGGACAATTACTGCATCTTTATGCACAAGCATACAATTATTTTCAGAAACCGTTGTATAAACGTGTTGTTTACCAAACGATTGAATGGCTGCAGCGGGAAATGTTAACCAAGGAAGGCGCATTTTATTCTGCGTTGGATGCCGATAGCGAAGGAGATGAAGGAAAATTTTACTGTTGGAAACCAGAAGAGCTCCAAGAACTTTTAGGAGAAGATTATGCATGGGCAAAAGATTTTTACGCCGTGAACCAGCGCAGGTTTTGGGAGGAGGATAAATATATTCTCCTGCGAACAGAAACCGATCAAGAATTTGCAAGAAAAATGAATTGGACAAGTGATCAATTCGAAGAGACTATCGCAAAGTTAAATCAAAAATTACTGGATGAGCGAACACATC
>CAIYXD010000435.1 GCA_903930085.1 uncultured Flavobacteriia bacterium | reverse complement strand
ATCGGTGCAGTTTACAGAAATAAATTACAACAACGAACTAAGCTCAGTAAATGCGGGAGATTGGGTGGAATTGCGCAATAATTCAAACCTTCCAATCGATATTACAGGATATACATTCAAAGATGCGAAAAATGATCATATTTTCACTTTTCCAGCGTTAACGTTGAATTCGGGTAGCTACTTGGTTTTGAATAACGACTTGGCACTTTTCGAAAACCGCCATCCAACGGTTGAAAATCGAATTGGAACCTTTGCGTTTGGAATTGATTCGCAGGATGCTTTGCGTTTATACGATGCTAATAACCGACTAATTACGAGTGTTCTTTTTGGAAATTCAAATAGTTGGGCGAACAAACCATCTTATGAGGATTACACTTTGGAATATTCCTACCAAAATGGCTATACGGATCCTAATTCTGCAAGTTCTTGGTTTGTTGGTTGTGAAGGCGGTTCACCGGGTAGAGCGTATACGGAATGTCTGGAATTACCAATTGGCGAAATCCTGAACATTTATCCGAATCCTACGCAAGGAATCCTGCAGGTTGCTTTTGATAATTCTACCAATAATTCCAATTTAACGGATATTTTCATCTTTGATATACAAGGAAAATTGGTTCAGTCAAAAACCGTTTTTTCGGAGGAAAATGTTGTTGGTGTGCAATTGGAACTGTCAGAACTCCAGCATGGTGTGTATTTCATTCGTTTGCAACAGGATGCTAAAGTTTTCCAAAAACCATTTGTGAAAATTTAGGGTTTTGCCGATTATTTATGTTGGAGGTTTCAAAACCAGATCATTCAATTTTGAATCCGATTTTCTGCAGGGTAATTACGTTTATTTCATAATAGCATTGGATGAAAAAACTACTGGTTTGAATTTAAAAAGTGGATGATTCGGTCAAAATAGATTAACTTTGAAGGAATATATAACTTACTATATTTCAAATTAAAGAACATGAAAAATATAATAATGCTTACCCTTCTCTTTGTAATTGTTACAAGCAGTATAACTTCATGTAAAAAAGAGGATACTTCATCTGAAGCAGTTGTGAATTCTTTGCAAGATGGAACGTGGAGAATTACAGAATACAAAGATGATATGGTAGATGAATTGTACCATTTTACAGGGTATTCGTTTGTTTTTAGCAACGGAACGGTCACAGCAACTAAAAACAGTTTGTCTGTTACTGGAACTTATTCAGAAGGAACAGATGATACTTACCCAGTGTTAATTTTAGATTTTGGAACTACTTCGCCATTTGATGAGCTGAACGATGATTGGCATATTTTGGAACAAACATCCACAAAAATCCGTTTGGAAGATGTCAGCGGCGGAAATGGTGGGACAGATATCTTAACTTTTGAAAAAAATTAAAAGGTTATTATCTGTTTGGAACACTGCTAAGGTGATCTCTTCTCTAACCAGATGTGAAATCTACTTTATTATTCAAGTCTAGAAACTTTTAAAATTTAAATGATGCGTTTACGTTTGATACTTATTACCATTGTCTTTCTTCCTGTCCTAGCTCATGCACAACTAACTTGGTTAAAAATAGAATCAGGAACAGAATTTAATTTAGCATTGCGATCAGATAGTACTTTGTGGTCGTGGGGTTTTAATGGTGATGGACAGTTGGGTATCGGAAATAATACGCAACAAACAGAGCCAGTTCAAATAGGTACGGATCAAGATTGGAAAGAAATCGCATGCGGTGCTTTTCATGCTTTGGCACTAAAATCGAATGGTACACTATGGATTTGGGGTAATAATAGTATAAACCAATTGGGTAACGCTTCTACCGTAAATGAAAATAGTCCAATTCAAGTAGGAACAGATACAGATTGGAAGCGTATTTCAGCTGGTTTAGGTCACTCACTTTGCATAAAAGATAATGGTACACTTTGGGGCTGGGGATACAATGAATATGGACAAATTGGTAATGAATCAAACATTAATACGCTAACTCCGCAACAAATTGGAATGGCTACTGATTGGAAATTAAGCAGTTGCGGAGGTGCTCATTCGCTTGCTTTAAAAAACGATAATTCGCTTTGGTCGTGGGGGTACAATGGCCTTGGTCAACTAGGAATTGGATCATTAGTCGACGTTAATATTCCCGTTCAAGTCGGAATAGCATCGGATTGGGAAACAATATCTGCTGGATTTATGTTTTCTCTAGCAATCACGCAAACGAAATCGTTATGGTCTTGGGGTTTTAATGGTAACGGTCAATTGGGAACGTTGAACACCACAAATTATGAAGCACCGATTCAGGTCGGCAATGAAATTGATTGGGATTTTGTCAGTGCAGGATCCAGTTTTACTTACGCCATAAAAACAGATAGTACGCTTTGGTCATGGGGATATAATGGATTTGGACAACTTGGAAATGGCACGACATCGCAAGAAAACAGTCCTATTTTAGTTGCGGTTGAGCAGGATTGGGCAGTTGTTTCTGCTGCAAAAGGAGCGACTAATGGATCAAATTTATTCGGTTACCATGCTGTTGGTTTAAGCGTTGATCGTTCCAGTTTTTGCTCTGTTGGTGCAAATTATGCAGGACAATTAGGGAATGGAAATACTTCGGATCGTTTTTTCTTTATTTGCGATGTTGCTCCATTAGTATCCGCAAAAGAACTTATTGGTTCAAGTAGTTTTTCGATTTTTCCAAATCCAGCAGAAAATAGTCTAACTTTAGAATTAGAGGAAGGTAACATTGGAAAGGTGATTGCCATTGAAGACCAACAGGGTAGAGTTGTTTTCTCTTCTTTTTGTCAATCGTTCCTAACTACGCTTGATATTTCGACTCTTTTACCAGGGTTTTATCGTGTTGTTATTGGTTCAGATTCTAAACATTTTGTAAAGCTTTAAAGCTGTTTCATCTTGTTTATAGAGTTTAGGTATCCTTTTTTTAATCTTCATTGAAGCAAATTTCATTGGCAGCAGGATGCTTAAGTTTGAGATGCCGTTTTTGAGAACAAAGGTTTTTAGATGTTTTCTGAAAGGTTTTATCAATTCGTACTTCTTAAAGTAGAGGATAATTATTTATTATTTCCGAAAAGATTTAGTTTTTAGAATAAAAGAATATCCAAGTAGGAGCGATCCATAACTTGAATCGGGATAATAATT
>CAIYXD010000434.1 GCA_903930085.1 uncultured Flavobacteriia bacterium | reverse complement strand
TAGTGCATTATACAGATGAATAGACCTAACTGAATAGAAATATTGATACAGAATAAAGGTTCTGTGATTGACGTAACTTTCGATCAAATTTTGATTTTGGACTTCTCATCTATAGGTAATGATGTTAAGGAATTAGGTGTTATCCAATATATTGACTCTGCACCACGTGGATTTGAGGAAATTAATGATGAGAATTTTGAAAAAATATTAAAGGCAACCAAGACAGATGAAAATTTTATTATCGATTAAACCAGAATTCGCGAATAAAATCTTTGAAGGTTCAAAGAAATTTGAATTTAGAAGAAGTATTTTCAGAAACACTGCGGTGAAGTCAGTTGTAGTTTATGCATCTGCTCCCGTAAGCAAAGTAATCGGTGAATTTGATATTGAATTGGTTCACAAAAAGGAGCTCAATCAATTGTGGAATGACACAAAGGAGTTCTCTGGAATTACAAGAGAATATTATGATTTGTATTTCACAGGAAAAGAAGAGGGATTCGCAATTCAAGTGAAGAATCCAAAACTGTATAAAAAAGCAAGAAATCTAAAGGAAGAATACGCTATGGTTCCTCCACAATCATTTGCCTATATCGAATAATACAAATTACATTCAAAATTTCGAGGCGGCACTGCCAACATGAAGCCAAGAAAAGTAGTGACAGCTGTTGCTCCTTAATGATTTTACTAGAATAAAGTTGGTTTGTCCATCTATTAAAACCCTTTAACTTTAGCTCAAAGAAATTTCCCATATCCAACAAATCCCAAGTCTACCCCAATTGATTTCCCCTACCTCACCAACTTAAACTCGATCTTTCGCAGTAGCACTGATTGGTTGTTATGGCGACAATAAATATTAACGTTAACCTTTTTCTGTGATTTCGATGCAACAAGCACATAGCCTTTTTCTGTTTTCGAGATGGCAACACCAGAACCTGTGAGCAAAAACTGTTCACAACTCGCCCCTTCCAAGGTCAGTACATTTTTATCCGATTTCGACAAGGTTGTAGGGTTTTTCGCGCCATTCACGCGGTAATCAATAAATTGGTTTTGTGCGAAGCTTTGGATGCTAAGGAGGATGAAAGTTAGAAGAACGAAAAGTGTTTTCATATGTGCGGTGCGTTGAGTTTGCTTAGAGATTCAAATGTAATTAAAAGAGCGCATTTTTTTTAGTCAGGAGCCAAAAAGAACAATATATTTACCCCATGAAACACTTCGCCTTTCTAATTGCATTCATCAGATGCTTTTCCCTAGAAACGCCAGTGGTAGATGCAGCCAACTGCAGTTTAACCAATTTAACCAATTCAACCGTTCAATAAGTTCGAAACTATGTATCAATTCAAACAACTGCTTCTGGCCATCACAATCGGGTGTTCATCTTTCCAAACATTCGGACAAGAAACAGACAATACGAAACCAATGTATGGAGAAGTTCCGAAGAGTGACAAATACAAAAAAATAGATGAGGCTTTTAAAACAGATTGTTTAGTCCAATTTGTGACAATTGATAGTTCTGTAAATGTCTATATTGATTACGCTTGGAGGTATTTTTACAACAATGATTTAACGACAGCAATGAAGCGCTTTAATCAAGCGTGGCTGTTGAATGCTGAATTTCCAGATTCCTATTTTGGCTTTGCAGCTTTGATGGAAGTACAGGGAAACAAGCCAGAAGCGGAACGGTTTTATAAAATGGGCTTGGAGAAAGACCCATCAAAAAAAAGAGCGGTAATGTGTTATCAACGAATAGCTGATTGTAAAGAGCATCTGCAAGATTTCAACGGCACAATTGAAGCATACACGAAACTATCAGAACTTGATTCAAACAATGTATTTGCTTTTAAAAAATTAGGCTATTTGCTAACGGAGATGAACAAATTGGATGAAGCCCTCATCGCCTATGGTAAAGCAATTGAACTCGATTCAACAGACGCGATGACCTATAACAACCGAGGAAATTTATACCTAGTAGATAAAAATTATTCGAAGGCAATGAGTGAATTCACCAAAGCAATTGAACTTGATTCAAACTACATAAGTGCCTATGTAAATCGAGGGATTTCGGAGTTGGCCATCCATCATTATGCCTATGCAAGAAAAGATTTTGAAATCTGTGTGCGTCTTGATCCAGAAGCTGGGGAACTTTGGAGAATGTTGGGAGAGGCGAAAGTTGGTTTACATGATGCATCTGGAGCTTGCAAGGCGTTTGCAAAAGCAAAAAGACTTGGTGATGAATTTGTGGATATTCTTATTGAAAGAAACTGTTATTAGCAATGAAATTTCTCTTACTTTTTGCTGGCGCCCAAAAAGTAAGCACCACGAAGTAGCAGCGAAGCTAAAAAGGGCGCTTTTCAATTTACCCAAGGCACTTTCCGACTTTTCGCTTCGCTACAAACGGAACCACCGATAAAGCTTACGATTTAAATCGAACCAAGCTATTACTTGCTTCGCAACTGTGCTTTAAGGAAACGCTATGCTTTTTCTCCCCTATCGCTTTACGGTCTAGTGCTGCGGGTAAATTGGGCAACTTCGACCAAGCTATTTCTCAGAGGGGTGAAATTTTAGTAATAATAAATCAACCAGTTTCGGTTCCTCGAGGAAGGAGTGGTTTTGGGTACTGTGCTTCTAGTTTGATTTCAATGATTAGTTTAACGCGGAGCGTCTCAAAGAACCTTTTCAGCAGCGTTAGCACATGACTTGTGCGTAATTGCGGCTCCTGCTTCGACGACAGTCGTGCAGATTAGAGCATACGCATGAAGCAACAAAGGCAGTGTGGTGCTTTAGCAAACGCCTTTGAAAAGGTTCAAAGCGCCCTTTTTGCCTTACTTTTTTGGCGCAAGAAAAAAGTAAGAAATAAAACCTTTACTTTTATCTCAAAGAAATTACAATGTCCAATCAATCCCAAGTCGGCACGCAATTAATTCTCCTCGTCGCAGGGGCGATCATCCTGTATTATGCAGTGATTCGACCTGCACGAAAGGGAACCAAAGGCGATCTACCGCGACGTGTGAAAGCAAGCTTGAAAAAGAAGTCGGTAGGACAAGCGCCAACCATTAAACGAAAAGTGGTGGATCCGAATTCACCTGAAGGATGGAGTGCGCGCTTTCAGGGTTATGTTGAACAACACTTCGCATCCCGAATGGTCGGAACGCACTGTGAACTCAAGCGCTGGCCAGCCGATGAATTGAATTATTATCCGGATCTGGAAGTCGTTTGCACGCTTCCGAATGAGGTGCGCAGGATTGCACTGGAATGTAAGTACCGCCCTAGCCTTCAGGATGGCTTTTTGGAATTCGCTTACGACGAACAGTTGAAACGCTACAAGAATTTTGAAGATGTGGAGAAGCTACCGCTGGTTATTGTACTTGGTGTTGGTGGGAAGCCGGAAAGTCCGGCGGAGCTTTATTTGATTCCACTGGATGGGGTGTATCAACCGTATTTGTCGAAGCAGCAGCTAAAAGAATTCGAGGTTGGTTTTAATGATGATTTCTTTTACTTTTTTTCCTGAGCAAAAAAAAGTAACAAAAAAGTGCTCTACAATTTACCCAAGGCACTTTCCGTCTTTCCGCTTCGCTGCAAACGGAACCACCGATAAAGCTTACGATCTAAATCGAACCAATACGTTACTTGCTTCGCAACTATGTTTTAAGGAAACGCTATGCTTATTCTCCCCTGTCGCTTTACGGTCTAGTGCTATGGGTAAATTGTTGTTTGAACCAAGCTATTTCTCAGAGGGGTGAACTTTTAGTAATAATAAATCAACCAATTTCGGTTCCACGAGGAAGATTGTTTTTGGGAGTGGTTTTCGGCACTTCGACCCTTCGACCCTTCGAGAGCCTCAGGGTCCTCAGGGTACGCAGGGTACGCAGGGTCCGCAGTGACCTCAATGTATCCACACAATGGTTTTGGGTACTGTGCTTCTGATTTGATTTCAACGATTAGATTGATGCGGAGCATGTCGAACAACCGGCCTTGAAAACAACCGAAAGAAAACAAGCCATTCTGAAGTAAATGGGAACCCCGTGTCTGACGAACCGCCCTTGCGGGAGGAGTTTGGGGTGAGCATACGGAAGAAGGCGTAGCTTTTCGAGGAAGGT
>CAIYXD010000433.1 GCA_903930085.1 uncultured Flavobacteriia bacterium | reverse complement strand
TGATTGGCGCAATAGATTTAGGAAAATTGGAAGGGCATCGCAACCGAGCAATGATTGAAACGCTATACAGCTGTGGCTTGCGGGTAAGTGAACTCGTGAATTTACGATTCTCTGATATTTATTTTGAAGAAGGATTTATTCGTGTAATTGGAAAAGGCAACAAGGAAAGATTGGTTCCCGTTAGTCCGAGTGTCGAAAAGGAAATCGGTATTTACAACGACCATATTCGTCGCCACCAAACTATTCAGCCAGGAAATGAAAATGTTGTCTTCCTAAACCGACGTGGAGCAATGCTTACGCGCGTTATGATTTTCACCATTATCAAAAATCTTTCGCAAGCAATTGGACTAAAAAAAACAGTTTCACCGCATACTTTCCGCCATTCATTTGCCACGCATCTTATTGAAGGCGGCGCAAATTTGCGTGCAGTGCAAGATATGCTTGGACATGAATCCATCACAACAACGGAAATTTATACCCATTTGGATCAGCGTTTTCTGCGCGACGCCATCATTTCTTTTCATCCAAGAAATATCGAATAAGGTAATTTGGTGGCCATTACGCTGCCTGCAGTAATGCCAAAAGTAAGTTCTAATTTCCAGAAAAATTGAAACAAAAAAAATGCTGAACATCCATGTGTCCAGCATTCTTTGAAGATTACCTTCTATTTTTTATTTAACCAATTTTCGTGTGAAACTAGATTGAGAAGTTGTTATATTCAAGTAATAAATTCCAGAATAAAACTTTTCTGTGTCGATAGAATAGCTAAATGTATCCGCAATATCTGCCTTGAAAACTTCTACTCCTTTCGAATCGTAAATAACGATAGAACGCGCAGTATTGTTATCAAACGTCATGTTTAATTGGTTGGCAATTGGATTATTGAAAAGTATTGCTTGCTTTTGATTTTCAATAATTCCCATTTCAGCATTGTTCAAATAGATTTGATCAAAAATATGAATTGTGGTATAATCCAATACTTTTTGGTCACAGAAAACGATTAGTGAAACAGAGAAAACACCAGCATTTAAATTGGTCATTGCGTAAGGAATTGTATATGAAGCAACATTCACACCAAGGGAATCAACCAACGTCCACGTAATTAATACAGTATCCAAAGAAGGATATGTGTATCCTGTAATAGATGCAGATACAACTGAATTGAAATCCAAAACGCAATCTTCAACATATGCTGCAGATAATGTCCCAATTGTTGGAACTCCTGGGAAAGTGGTATTCACGAAAACCAAAATTGAATCGTTTGACGTGGAAGTAGCATTTACCATTCCCTCCGCGTTGGATACACAACCATTTGCATCCGTTGTAACACAGATATAATTTCCAACACACAAATTCGTCGGAAAAGAAGTTATGGAGCCATCAGACCACAGGTAAGTGTACGGACCTGAACCACCGAAAACAACTATTTGTGCCGTTCCATCGCAATTTGTAGCGGAAGTAGTTGAAGTTGTTGTAATAGATGTACTAAAACCAGCACAAGGATTAGTGTTTCCGCTTCCGATTATAAATGTTATTGTAGTTGAACCGCTATTAGAAGTAGAATATGTAAGCGTGTAGGTTCCAGCGCACAAACTATCGATAGACGTTCCACCTTGTTGGTAAATCATCCCATTACCAGCCCAAACCGTATTCACAACCACTAGATTAGAATCGATATAAGCGGAACCATCGCACGCGGACGGACTAGACACGCCATTTGTATACACGCTGTTTTGTGCAAATAATGCTGTAAATGTTGTCGAAACAAACAGAAAAGCGACAAAAACGAATGATTTTAAAAAGTATTCTTTTTTCATAATTTGGGTTTAAATTTTTTTGTTAATATTTAATTAATACGAATTATTATATCAATAGGTTGCTTTGGTTTCTCAAAATAAAAAATACAGGCATTTTTAAAATAGAAATAGTTTTGTTTAAAGTCTGATTTCTGTTGATTATAATACTAATTTACCAAACAAATCGTAGTGATCTGCACTCGTAATTTTTACAAAGATATTTTAGATTTCACAAATGATATTTTAATGCTAATCCAAAACCGTAATCTATTCGTGTTCTTTTAACATCAGTCCATTGAATGGCAGGAATCATATCGTACCCCAAATTCACATAACAACCAATTCCAAACTTCTCAAGAGAATAAGTGATTTCTGGTCGAATGTTTACACGTAACCCAACGCTTTTAAAATCTGGTTCTATCATTCCAAGAGGATTTGAAACTAGTTTATTTTGAACGTAAGATATTCTTAAACCAGTATTTAAATACATTTTCCAATTGCCTTTAGAGTAAAGATGTAATGAAAGATAAATAGGTATAGCAAAAGAGTTATGTTGAATTCTTTGCTTTTGGTTATATTCTGTTTGTAACAGAATATAATTTGGAGAAATTATCGTGTCAATTATCGAATCTTGAGTGACCGGATTGAAATAAATATATTGAGTTGTAACTCCATCTATTATGCTATCACCTGCAGGTACAACTTTATAAAAAATATCTTTTCTAGAATTGATATCGATACCAGCAGAAATTCCCAATCTAGCATTCAATCTATAATTCGCTTCTAGACTAGCACTAAATCCAACTTGCTCTTTCATCTTATAATTTTTGTTGCTGCTGTTTTTCAAAAAGCTTGAACCAAATGTTCCTCCAGAGTATATTGAAATAGACCAAGGTGAAAGAGCTTTTATTTGAGATGCATCAAATCCATTTAAAGAACGTGGAATTCCTGTTTCTTCTGACCATTGAATTTGATTTGTTGTATCTTGAACTTCACTATTTTCGGCGACCGAATTTTCATTTTCGTTTAAGGTGTTCTCTTCAAGACTATTTGACTTTTCTATGCCTTCGTTTTTAGCTACAATTACTTCATCCGAGAAAATACTGTTCATAGGAAGCTTAACTTTCTCAAAAAGATTATCACCTTTTTTAAGCTTACTTATTGAATGAAACAATTCATTTTTTACTTCTTTTGATTCAGATTTGTTGTGGTTATTTTTGATTGAATTTGATCTGTTTTTATTTGTTCGACTCGTTTTATCTCGTGTTAATTTTTGCTTTTTTGAATTGATTTTATTTCCCACGAACTTTGAATCATTGTCGATTTTTGAATTCTTTTTAGCAGTTTTATTTGCTTTCAATTCAATTTCTTGAGTCAATTTCTGCTCTTCAAATTGAGTAATTATTTTCTTTTGTGAATTTTTGATTTTTGATTGAGAAATCTCTTTGTGATTCTCATTTTTTATAGTTTCTGATGCTGGAGAAATCGTAGAAATTTCTTGATCCGAGACTTCATCTTTTGCTAAAACAGGACTATTATCCCTTCCATTTTTCAGTGCAAAGAAACTAACAATCCCAATTAGTATAATGGACGAATAAATCCATACAAATCCTTTTCTACGACCTGAAACTGATGTTTTTCCATTGAATAATTGATCATCTATCGCCGATTTCACATCCAAAGGGGGCGTGCTCTCGAAACTAGCAAAAGTCGATGAGAATAATTCTTCTATTTCGTCTTGTTTTTTCATTTTTCAACTCTTTCTGATTCTAGCATTACTTGAATCATTTTTTTAGCTTTAAAATATTGTGATTTTGAGGTTCCTTCAGAAATATTCAAATGTTCAGCAATTTCCTTATGCGTTAAATTGTCTAACGTGTATAAATTGAAAACAGTTCGATAGCCATCTGGTAATTTTTGAAGCAACAGCAGTAACCTTTTTTTTAAATCTGTTGTATCAACCTCTAATTCTTCCTCAAAAACCATTCGGTCGAACTTCAATTCATCATCTATCAAAGTCATTTTATAATTTTCTTTAATAAAACTCAACGCCGTTCGTATTGTAATGGTCTTTATCCAAGCACCGATTGGTAAATTAACATCGAATCTTTCTCTGGAATTATAAATTTTAATGAAGGATTCTTGAAGTACATCTTTAGCGTCATCCTTACAGCGAGTATAGCGGAGGCAAATACCGAACATTCCTGGCGCATAATCTGCATATATTTTGTCAAATGCCTTTTTACCACCTTTTACAAATTCAATAAGAACCTCCTTCGCTATCACCCTTAAAATTGATTTTCTTTTACTTAACGTTTGATTTTATCCCATGGTAATCCTTGTTTTCAATTTCCACTTCATAATCCTGTTGAATCCGCAGGATTTCCATTTCCTCCTCCAAAATCCGTTGAATCCGTTGGAGTACCGTTACCACCTCCAAAATCGATAGAATCTGATGGGTTTTCATTTCCACCTCCGAAATCAGTTGAGTCATTTACCCAAGTTGTATCAACTCCATTACCTCCTCCATTGTTTGGAATAATCGGATCATCTTGACACGACTGCATGCTGAGTATGATAGCTAAAACTAATCCGTACCCAATTAAAGTTACTCTTTTCATATATTTAGTTTTTTAATTCATACCAAATACATAAGTGAATTTGAAAGGGTTGCCTGAACAAAAAGTTTTAAAATTATTAGTTGCAAATTACAAAGTGTTGATTTTAAAAAAACCAACAAGTCATTTTAAATTAAAATTAGCAATTTGTAGCTAATTACTAGTAATTTAATCAAATCAATTTACCATACAAATCGTAATGGTCTGCGCTCGTAATATTAACCGTTGCAAAATCACCCAAACGAACAAACCCATCGGCTTTTTTAATTAAAACTTCGTTGTCCACTTCTGGTGAATCGAATTCTGTGCGACCGATAAAATAATCTCCTTCTGCCCTATCGAACAAAACCTTGTAATTGTTCCCGACTTTCAGTTGGTTTAAATCGTAGCTAATTCCGGATTGCAATTCCATGATAAGATCTGCACGCTCTTTTTTAACTTTTGCGGGAACATCGTCTTCAAAATTGTAAGCGTGTGTATTTTCTTCGTGGGAATAAGTGAAAATCCCCAAACGATCAAAGCGGCTTCTTTCCACCCAGTCGTACATTTCTTGAAAATCTGCTTCTGTTTCACCCGGATAACCTGCGATTAAGGTCGTACGAAGCGCAATCCCAGGAACTTTTTCTCGAATTTGTGCAATCAATTCTTCCGTTTTTTCTCTGGTTGTTCCCCGGCGCATTGCTTGAAGAATCTTTGTAGATCCATGTTGAAGCGGCATATCTAGGTAATTACACACATTTTCCCGCTCGCGCATAACATCCAACACTTCCATTGGAAATCCTGAAGGAAAAGCATAGTGCAGACGGATCCAGTCGATTCCATTTACATCCGCAAGACGATTAATAAGATCTGCCAATGCTCTTTTTTTATACAAATCCAATCCGTAATACGTCAAATCCTGCGCAATCAGCATCAACTCCTTGACACCTTTCGCTGCTAAACCATTAGCTTGTGTAAGTAAATCTTCAATTGGTGTTGAAATATTTTTACCACGCATCAAAGGAATGGCACAAAAGGAACAAGGACGATCGCAACCTTCCGCTATTTTAAAGTACGCAAAATGATTTGGAGTCGTCAATAAACGTTCACCTACCAATTCGTGTTTGTAATCCGCTTTCAACGTTTTCAGCAAACGCGGCAAATCTCTCGTCCCAAAGAAAGCATCCACCTCCGGGATTTCTTTTTCAAGATCATCTTTATAGCGCTCAGATAAACAACCAGTAACGTAGACTTTATCTACTAAACCTTCCGCTTTTGCTTCAGCATATCTAATAATTGTATCAATCGATTCCTGTTTTGCGTTGTCAATAAATCCGCACGTATTGATGATAACAATTTCCGCGTCGTCTTCCATAGACTCGTGCTCCACTTCAAAATTATTGGCTTTTAATTGTGCCATCAAGATTTCGGAATCAACAATATTTTTGGAGCATCCAAGGGTTACGACATTAATTTTATTTTTTTTGAGCGTTTTTGTTTTCATGCTGCAAAATTACGGAAAGAAAGAGCACTTTCAAATATTATTGCCTAATTACTAGTTCTTTCTATCT
>CAIYXD010000432.1 GCA_903930085.1 uncultured Flavobacteriia bacterium | reverse complement strand
CTTCCTTTTCACAAAGTGATGTTATCCAATTTAATACACCAAGTGGTATTGCAAGTGGCACACAACATTTCTTCACTTCTACCATTGCGCCAGTTGGATCTGTGACAGATTGTTGTACAACAAATAATGCAGGTTCACTTTTGCAAATTGTCGGAAACAGTTACGACCCAAATGATAAAACCGTAAATCTCGAAGAAAGTATTTCTCCAGTTATTCAGGATGAATTGACTTACACTATTCGTTTCCAGAACACAGGAACTGCGCCAGCACAAAATATTCATATTACGGATACTTTGAGTAGTAATTTGGATTGGACGACTTTAACAGTAGTTGAAAATACACATACAATGCAGTTGGTAGATTTAGGAAATGGCGTAATTCGTTTTGAATTCCCACAGATTTGGTTGCCAGACAGTACTTCCAATGAACCACTAAGTCACGGACATGTCGTTTTTAAAATCCGTGAAAAAGAAACAAATATTGCAGGTAGCGAAATTTTCAATACCGGATATATTTATTTTGATTGGAACCCGGCCATCATTACGAACACAACGTACAACTTTAATTCAGAATTAGGCGTGTCAGAATTAGAAATGGAAGTTTCTGTTTATCCAAATCCTACTTCGGAACGTGTACAAATTTCCGCTGCACTAACGATTGAATCTGTCGAATTAATGGATCTATCCGGAAAATCATTAATGAAGCAAGCGTGCACATCCGATAAAACTGAACTAAACATTGGTTCTCTTTCCAGCGGAATATACCTGTTACACGTTGCAACAAGCAAGGGTATAATTTCAAAAAGAATTGTAAAAAATTAACGTGAACATAATGCTTGAAAATCCCTTCGAATTATTCGTGGGGATTTTTTTTTGGATAGCAGTATGGAATGAATAGGCAAAAAAAAACGCTCCTGTTATGGAACGTTTTTTAGTATCTATGTTGGTTATTTTACAAACCAAAAGCTGCTTTTACCTTCTCTACATAGTCTAATTTTTCCCATGTAAACAATTCAACTTCCATTGTTTTAATTGTTCCGTCTGGCGATTTGAATGATTTTGTCACCACTTCATTTTTACGTCCCATGTGCCCGTAAGCAGCAGTTTCAGCATAAATTGGGTTACGCAGTTTCAAACGTTGCTCGATGAAGTATGGACGCATATCAAAAATTGCTTCCACTTTCTTAGCGATTTCTCCGTCTGTCATGTTCACTTTTGATGTTCCGTATGTCGTAACAAATAAACCACATGGTTTCGCTACTCCAATTGCGTAGGAAACTTGCACCAATACTTCGTCACACAATCCTGCAGCTACTAGGTTCTTTGCAATGTGACGCGTTGCATACGCAGCCGAACGGTCTACTTTTGAAGGATCTTTTCCGGAGAATGCGCCACCACCGTGAGCACCTTTTCCACCATACGTATCTACAATAATTTTACGACCTGTCAAACCAGTATCTCCGTGCGGTCCTCCGATAACGAATTTACCTGTTGGATTGATATGGTAAGTTATTTG
>CAIYXD010000431.1 GCA_903930085.1 uncultured Flavobacteriia bacterium | reverse complement strand
TGTTTTCTCTTCTTTTTGTCAATCGTTCCTAACTACGCTTGATATTTCGACTCTTTTACCCGGGTTTTATCGTGTTGTTATTGGTTCAGATTCTAAACATTTTGTAAAGCTTTAAAGCTGTTTTATCTTGTTAATAGGGTTAAAATATCCTTTTTTCTATCTTCAATGAAATAAATTTCATTGGCTAAAAAACGGAAAAGCACCTGTCTTGCGATCAGATGCTTTTATCAGAGTGCCCACGACTGGATTTTTTACAAGAACCAGTTCTGGGACGTGCAGTGGATAAAAGCATCTATTTTTCGGTGAAAAACCAGTTACTTTTCCTTTTTTTAATCTTCATTGAAATAAGTTTCATTTGCTAAAAAACGGAAAAGCACCTGTCTTGCGATCAGATGCTTTTATCAGAGTGCCCACGACTGGATTCGAACCAGCACACCTAATGGCACCACCCCCTCAAGATGGCATGTCTACCAATTTCACCACGTGGGCAGAATATTCTCCGTGTGAATTTCCTGCAAAGATACTCCTTTTTAGAAATGAGAATGCTGTTTTATTTGTCGTGCTTCAAAAAATACAAGAATTTCTTCCAAGTGAACTGTATTTGGTTTTGGTCGTTATTCCGATTTTCCTTTTAGTATTTATTCGGCAGGTTTGCCTTATATTTGTTTCTTTTTATACATGAAATATTTTGTAGCTTTTACTTTTTTAATTGTTCTGTCTAATTGTTCTTTCGCTCAGACAGATAGCCTAAAAAGCAAATTAAAATCCATCCAAATTTCCGGATTTTTGGACGTCTATTATGGCTTTGATTTTAACCAGCCTCAGAGTGAATTGAGACAACCATTTTTGTTTAATTATAACCGACACAATTCTTTTAGCTTGAATTTAGGTAAAATAAAGTTTTCGGTGGAAGATTCCTCCTACAGAGCCTCTTTGGCTTTTCACACCGGAACGTATGTGAATGATAATTATTCCAGTCAATTGGGTTTGCTAAAGAGCGTTAGTGAAGCGTCTGTTGGTTTTGCCTTAAATAAGAATAAAAAAATGTGGTTAGATGTTGGAATCCTACCTTCCCATATTGGATTTGAATCTGCTGTTTCAGCGGATAATTGGACGCTTACTCGGTCGCTTTTAGCAGAGAATTCACCATATTACATGGCGGGAGCAAAAGTCACATGGAATCCTACTGATAAAGTAGAACTTGCAGCCATTGTTTGTAATGGTTGGCAGGTTATCAAACGTTTAGATGGAAATTCTTTGCTTTCGTTTGGTAGCCAGATTATGCTTAAGCCATCCAAAAAAGTCGTAATAAATTGGAGTACTTTTATTGGAACGGATGATCCGGACTCTTCACGAAGAATGCGTTATTTTAATAATTTTTATAGTAGCATCAAGCTGACGAAGAAATTGTCTTTTCTTGCTGGTTTTGATCATGGAATGCAACAAGTATCAAAAAAAAGTAATGCATATCACTTTTGGCATAGTACCGTTTTACTCGCTAAATACGCGTTCAACCCCAAGTTTGCCGCCACATTTAGAGCGGAATACTACGAAGATAAAAATTCCACAAAAATTGTAATCCCAACTTTCAATAGTTTTAATGCATCTGGTCTTTCTCTAAATTTTGACTATACGCCGTTTCCGGATGTATTTCTCCGAATCGAGTCGCGCTGGTTGAATAGCCGGGATAAATTGTTTACAAAGCAGGATTCTTTTGTTCGGAATAACCTATTTATCGTTGCTTCTTTGGCGATTAAATTCGCAAATTAAACGGCTGTATTTTCCTCGCTAAATCGCACGTCCTCCATAAAAGCTTGTTTGGTCATTTGTCCAATTTCCAACGTGAAATAACCGAATTCTTCCGAAATAACGCCAGCCAATTGGTAAATTCCCTTTCCGTAAAACGGGTATTTTCGAGCGGTTTCCGGGAAATGAACGGTATCGATAATATCTCCGTGTGCGTCGATAAATGTTCCGAAAAACATCGCTTCGCCCTTGCTTGTTCGCGATTGTTTGAGTGCCACCAAATATCCAAACGTGGTAATTCTTAATCCGATAAATTGCGGAATTTCTTTTGCGCGTGTATGTGTAGGAACGATTTCTGCTAGTAATTCAAAAGGATTACACAATGGAAAGCCAAGTAGTTCCATTTGTTCAAAAGCCAATTCTAAATTCGATTCACTCAAAGACGGCAGTTCAAAGGTTTTTCGCTCTTGCTCAAATAATAGGGGAACAGGCACTTTGTCTTTTACCCGATTATGGTATAAATGTGCTTTCCACAGGAGTTGTTTTCGACTTTCTGGAAAATCGCGCAGGCCGCCAATCCGAATAATTAATACCAATTGTTCTAGTGGAATATACGTGCGTTTTACCAAGTCTTCAAAATCTAAAAACACGCCATATTTTTGTCGTTCCGCTAAAACAGAAAGAATGAGTTTACTTTCTATTCCACTGACTAGGATAAATCCTAAAATCAAGTCTTTTCCGCTTAAAATACATTCGTACGAACCAACATTAAGCGATGGCGCAAGAATTGTTGCTCCCCAGTTTCGTGCTTCGTGTACGTAAATTTCTGTGCGGTAATAACCACCAAAGTTATTGATCGTAGCGGTCATATATTCCAAAGGATAATATGCTTTTAAATACAAACTTTGGTAACTTTCCACCGCGTAAGAAGCAGAGTGCCCCTTGGAAAATGCGTAGCCGGCAAAACTTTCTATTTGGCGCCAGATTGTAGTTATTACAGCATCGCTAAAACCTTTGCTTTTACAGTTTGTGAAAAATGCTTCTTCGACTTTTGTAAATTCACTGCGCGAGCGAAATTTCCCCGACATTCCGCGGCGTAAAACATCCGCTTCGGCCAACGATAATCCGCCAAAATGGTGCGCTACTTTTATAACGTCTTCTTGGTATACCATTATACCGTACGTTTCGGGCATTATTTCCTGTAAAATCGGATGCGCTTCTTTTCTTTTTTCTGGAAAGCGATGCCGCAATATATATTCCCGCATCATGCCAGATTGTGCAACGCCAGGACGAATAATGGAGCTCGCAGCAACTAATCCAATGTACGTGTCGACTTGTAATTTCACCAATAGCATGCGCATAGCTGGTGATTCAACATAAAAACAACCGATTGCCTTTGCCGAACGTAGCAATTCTTTGATTTTTTCATCGTGTTTGAAATGCGAAATATCGTGGATATCGTGCGGTGAATTTTCCGGTTGGTTGTAGGCGATAATTTCTAGGGCATCGTGAATTTTTCCTAATCCGCGCTGACTCAATACATCGAATTTAAATAAACCAACATCTTCCGCTTCTAGCATTGAAAACTGCGTTGTCGGGTAGCCTTTCGGAGGTAAAAACGTACCGGAAAACCAGGATATTGGTTTTTCACTGATTACAATTCCGCCAGCATGCACGCTCAAATGGGAGGGAAGTCCGTGGATGTGATTACTGTATTTCAAAACCAATTGCGAAAGTTGATCGAGCTGTGAAACAATAAATTTGCGCTTGCTTAAAAGATCAATTTCTGATTTTGGCAAACCAAATACTTTCCCTAATTCGCGCACGGTTGCACGGTATTGAAACGTATTGTAGGTGCACAATAACGCCGCGTTGGGATGTCTGTGGAAAATATAGCGCGTGATATCGTCGCGGTCTTTCCACGAAAAATCGATGTCAAAATCTGGTGGATTCTTGCGGTATAAATTAATAAAACGTTCAAAGTATAAATCGAGTTCGAGTGGATCAACATCTGTGATACGCAATAAATACGCAACGATACTATTGGCGCCACTTCCCCGTCCGACGTAGAAATAGCCTTTGGAGCGCGCGTAGGAAGTGAAATCCCAGGTCACAAGAAAGTAGGACAAGTATTCTTTTTGCGCAATTATTTCAATTTCCTTGGCAATTCGATTTGTAATTTCCTCCGTAACAACGGAGTAACGGTATGCAATTCCTTCGTGTGCTAATGCGGTTAAAAGTTCCAGGTCTTCCGCTTTACTTCCCGTGTACGTAGCGCTATTTTGTGGTGTTGCAGCTTCTCCAAAAGCAAAATGGATGGAGCAGGAGCGAAGTACTTTTTCCATGTTTTCGAACAATTGTGGAAATTCTACAAAGCGTTCTTTAAGTTCTTCAAAGGGAATAAGTTTTTCATTTTCATTTGCTTGATCTTCTTCTGAAAGTTTGGATAAAAGCACATTCTTTGCCATTGCACGCAGTAGGCGATGTGTATTGAAATCGCGTTTGTGGCGAAAAATCATTGGTTCGAAGGCCAGCATTTTTTCGAACGGAATTTTTCCTTTTTGCATTTTTAAGCGGTTCAATTCGCTTGACTGTACGCCAATCCATTCGTTTTCAGAGAGTTTTCTCGGCTGTTTTCCTTGTGGATAAAGTACGATGCAATTTCCGAGGTGTGGCGGACGTTCCGGAAAATTTATCTGTTCGTGTAAATGCACCGATAAAAACTGGTTTGCTTCGTGAAATCCACGGTTATTTTTCGCTAGAATAGTATAGCAATGATCGATGCCATTTCGAATCTCAACACCAACTATTGGTGCGATTTTTTGTTCCTGCGCGGATCGAACGAATCCCAATGCTGCCGTTGTCGTGTTTATATCCACCAAAACCGCTCGCTCATAACTTGCTTCTTTCGCCCATTGAATGAGTTCTTCGGGAGAAAGAATACCGTATTTTAAACTATAATAGGATTTTGTGAACATACATTAAACTGGGAAATCTGGATTTTTAAAATGGTGCAACGGAGTTGTATTCCTAACGTGCTTTTTAACTTTCTTCAAAGCACTATTCTCTTCTACAATCGTCTATTAGCCAACACCGGAGGCGGTTCTCCATTAAATGGATTGTACCGACCAATTGTTTTTGCATCTAATCCAATTGCGCGCAAAACTGCTCGATCACCAAAACGCAGACGGATGTTGTCCATCGCAGTATAGAGTTCCGTGTAGCGCGTGCCATAATCAAATAGATTGAGTTGGTAATTTCCCGAAACCAGCGAACTGAAGCGCACGCCAATCAATCGAACCAAAAGCCTTCGGTTGTACAACCGTTCGAAGAGTTCCGCAACGAGTGGCAATAATTCGTGGTCGGCAGCCGTATATGGAATGTGCTTTTGCAGCGTTTGCGTTTGAAAATCCGAGTAACGAATCTTTAGCGTCACACAAGCGGTTAGTTTATTTCCTTTTCGCAGTTGAAATGCCAGGTTTTCTGTCATTGCAGCCATAATTCCCTTGAGCTTCGCAACATCAATGGTATCTTGTTCAAAAGTGCGCTCGGTGGAAATAGATTTGCGTTCGTTGTATTGTTCCACGGGCGAATTATCAATCCCCTGCGCCTTTTTCCAAATGCCAAGACCATTTTGTCCCAAAGCACTTTCCATCATTTCAAAGGGCATTTCCTGAATTGTTTCAATCTTTCGAATACCGAGATTACAAAGCGTTTGATAGGTTTTTAAACCAACCATCGGAATCTTGCGTACGGACAGAGGCGCCAAAAAACCTTTTTCTGTTCCGTAGTCAATGCGCATCTGGTTGTTTGGTTTTGCTTCTCCAGTTGCGATTTTCGATACCGTTTTATTTTGTGATAGTCCAAACGAAATTGGCAAACCCGTTTCTCGAATAATTCTTTCCCG
>CAIYXD010000430.1 GCA_903930085.1 uncultured Flavobacteriia bacterium | reverse complement strand
TGCACAAATGCCCGAATGTCCAGCTTACCCAATAGCCATTCCCTTCCCAGTAGCCGTCTTTTCGATTACGGGCGCCAAGAATTTCAGCAATATCTTTCGCTACAGAAGGCTTTTCAGCAATGCAAAGAATCATTATTTTTTGTTATTTCAGTTCTATTTGTTCGCTCTTCAAGATCTTCTAAAAAGCAGTTTTGATACTACAGCTTATTTTTTCACGTAGTGTTTAATGGTAAAATTTGCTTCGTGTTTTTCGTCTATTTCCTGCTTGAAAATTTCTGTAACTTGCCACTTTTTTTGATCAAATGAAGGGAAAAATGTCTCCGCGGCGTACGTTTTATCAATGTGTGTGATATACATTTCATCTATACAATCCAATTCCATGGCCTGCGAATAAATTTGTCCACCGCCAATGATAAAAACAGTTCTTTCCTCTTCCTTTCTATATGCGTCCAGACAGTCTTCTAACGAATGAAAAACCAAACATCCTTCCGCTTGGAAAGCAGTATTATGGGTTAAAATAACATTCTCCCGGTTGGATAAAGGACGAAAACGATCCGGAATAGAATCAAAGTTTTTTCTGCCCATTACCACAATATGCCCATTTGTTGTTTCTTTGAAGAACTTCATATCTACCGGAAGATGCCACATAAGATCATTGTTTTTCCCAATTCCTTGTTCCCGATCCATCGCTACAATTAACGTTACTTTCATTCTTCAATATATTTAAATTCTTTGGGTGAAACGAAAACTATTTTCATTCCGGATGCAAAACCGCAATCTTCTAAAAACCGCTTTTCTCCTATGGTTTCCTCTTTAGTAGCAAACATTCCATAAACAAATGCATAAGTTCCATTCGACTGAATAACTTTTAAAACCGAAGGAGCAAGTAGCGTATTTTTGATCGCAGGCAATAGAATGTCTTTTCGTTCATCCAGTAAAATGGCATAATATCCGCATAAGAATTGCTGGAATTTCTTCCCAACTTCACTAGACGCGGTTACGGTATATTCTTGGGAACCTTTGCTGTGTTCCGAAAAAAGTTGCCTGCTATCTGTAAAAAACTCCTGCATAGCTGCTGATTCTGAAGCATTCATGAAGTCGGGGCGGTAATATTTGTAATCAAATTCAGGCAAAATATAGTAATATTTAACAGCTTGTTCCTGCTTGGTGTGCACGTAAGCAAAACTATGGTGCACTTCTTTTATTGTAATTTCTCCTGCTACTTTTTGAAGTGTTGTACCAACCATTAAACCTCCATTTTTATAGCGATCCCGCTGATTGGAAACGTAATTTCCCATGGAATAAACGGTTAATTTTTCTTCTTTATTTACTATTTTTTTCTGTATCGGCTGAATAACATGCGGATGGCTTCCAATCACCATGTCAACACCTAAATCATAGCAGTATTTTTCCCAGTTTTTTTGATACGCGTTCGGAAGAGATTGATACTCTGTTCCCCAATGCATCGTGCAAATCAAATATTCTGCACCCAATTTTTTGGCTTTTTCCACATCCTTTTTAATAACGGCGCTATCGATGTAGTTTATAATCAGTGGAGCGGCAACAGAAATACCATTTGTACTATAGGTATAATTTAGAATCGCTACTTTCAATCCGTTTTGGTTAAGCATTAGCGGGTAATTCTTATCGCGTTCCGCTTTGTTTCGAAACGTTCCAGTATGCTGAATTCCCAATTTATCCAAAACATCCAATGTTCGCGTAACTCCTTTTGCTCCACCATCGCAAGAATGGTTATTACACGTTAGCAGGACATCAAATCCAGCTTCCATTAATGCCGCAGACAACTCTTCAGGCGCAGAGAATTGAGGATAGCCGCTGTATGGCTTTCCAGCATGTGTCACTTCTAAATTCGCAATGGAAATGTCGTGCTGTTCAATGATTGGTTTCACAAATTGAAAACCGGCATCGTAGTCGTAACTATCTGTTGTAGTGTTTCGTGCCGCATTGATTTGTGGTCCGTGCGACATTACATCTCCTACAAAAAGTAAGGAAAGTTCTTGTTTTTCTTGGCCGCTAACACATGCAGCGTAGAAAACAACAAAAAGAAATAAACCTTTTCTCCATTTAATCATTAAGCTCTTTTTACGGTGAAATAGTTACGTTTGTGAATAGGATTAAACCGCTACAGCGCCTTTAATATGCGGGTGCGGATCGTAATTCACCAATTCAAAATCTTCTAGCGTAAAACTAAAAATATCTTTTACGTCAGGATTTATTTTCATTGTTGGTAATTCTCTGATTTCTCTTGAAAGCTGCAAATGTGCTTGTTCAATATGGTTGCTGTATAAATGCGCATCCCCAAAAGTGTGAATGAAATCGCCTGGCTCCAAATCGCAAACCTGTGCAACCATCATTGTGAGAAGGGCATAGGAAGCAATATTGAATGGAACGCCTAGAAAAGTATCTGCGCTACGCTGGTACAACTGACAACTCAACTTTCCATTTGCAACATAAAACTGAAACAACGTGTGGCAAGGCGGAAGCGCCATCTGGTCAACATCTGCAACATTCCAAGCGGAAACGATAAGTCTGCGCGAATCTGGATTTTTTTTGATTTGTGCAATTAAATTCGCGATTTGATCGATTGTTCCACCGTCTTTTGCAGGCCAACTTCGCCATTGGTGACCGTAAACCGGACCAAGATTTCCGTTTTCGTCTGCCCATTCATCCCAAATCGACACGTTGTTTTCCTTCAAAAATCGAATATTGGTATCGCCTTGCAAAAACCACAATAATTCAACGATTATGGAACGTAAGTGAATCTTTTTTGTTGTAACAACAGGAAAACCTTTGGAAAGGTCAAATCGAATTTGGTGACCAAAAACGGAGATTGTACCCGTTCCTGTTCGGTCTTCTTTTTTTGTCCCGTTTTCTAAAATATGGTGTAATAAATCGTGGTATTGCTTCATCTTTTATCCTTTACTTCAAGTGGACCAAGATACGAAAAAGAGATGTAAATTTTGTGGTAAGTTATGAAGAAATCAGTCTATTTTATTAACTTTTTTAGCGTGTTTAATTCCCAAAAAGCCAAAAAGCAGCAGCGTGATTAAAAAAGTGAATGCGCTAATGTAAAAAGCAGTTTTCACCAATGGATTCTTGTATTCAAAGGTGATTTTTGTGTTTCCTTCGGGTATTAAAAGTGTCATGAAATTCAAATTGCTTTTATAAATTGGTGCTTGTTTGCCATTTATGCGTGCCTGCCAGCCGCTGTATTTTTTTTGAAAAATCGTCAGTAATTGCTGCTTTTTTGTGCGTGTTAGAATCTCGAATTTCGAAGCATCGTAGTTCAATAGAATTGCAGTGTCTCCTTTTTGATTTTTTAAGGGTTTGTGTTGCAATACATATAGCTCTCTTGGTTCGAAAAACAGTTGTTTTGAGGTAAATAAACTGTCTTTTTTGAAACGGGGAAGTACCGCAGTAGAAAGGACAGAATCACTGAGTAACAAAAGGTTATTTTGTTTGATTTTTTCAAATAATTGCGGGTATTCACTTTCTAAAAATTCATACGATGAAAAAGAAAAAGAATTAAATCCTTCTGCGCTGAATTGTTTTTGAAAGGAACTTACATTTTTCCAATAGGGCTGA
>CAIYXD010000429.1 GCA_903930085.1 uncultured Flavobacteriia bacterium | reverse complement strand
TTTATTGCTTGGTGGATTGTATTATTCACAGGAAAATATCCTGCTGGAATGCATGGTTTTTCTGTCGGAGTTATGCGATGGGGATTTAGAGTTTCTGCATACATGGGATATTTAACAGATACGTACCCTCCATTTTCTTTGGAAGAAGTAGCGTAACAATACGTTAAACTTATATAGATCCCCTTCGAAAGTTGGGGATTTTTTTTGCTATAAAACACATACAGATCAACGCTGTTTTGTAAAAGTTTACACTTTCTAAATCACCACTGAATATATTCTTTGAGGAGGTTAAATGATACAGAATTAAAATAGGTAGAGTATCATTTTTCCAAAATAAATTGCTGCAATATTTGTAAAAATTCGACTGGTTGATCTACTTGAGGAGCATGTCCACAGTTGGGAATTACATTAAATTGAGCACCAATTGTATCGGCAAAAATTTTGCCTTCCGCCAAAGAAAACAGCTCGTCTTGTTCTCCCCAAACTACTAAAGTGGAAATTTTCCCAATATTAAAATTTGGAAATTTTTCCTTGTCTTTTTCTAATAATCGCAATAATTGAGTTAATTCAGCGTTATTTTTTCCAAAATAAGCAGAATACACACTTCTTAAAAGAATTTTTGGTAGCTGGGGATTTGTAAAAGTCACCAAATCGAAAAGCCGTTGGATTTGTTGCTGCTCCTTCAAAACAAAGAATTCATCGATTGTTTGCACTGCGTATTTTTGGCACACTTTCTCTAATTCAGAAACATCGAAGGTTGTTCCTGGACAATTTGCAAGAACTAATTTTTGGATTCGGTTGGGAGCTTTTTGCACAAGATTAATTGCAACAAATCCGCCATAACTTTGTCCAATAATTGTTGCTTTTTCTATCTGTAAATAATCCATCAAATCGATTATTGCTTCTGTTTGAGATGTAAGATTTGGCGGCTTTGTGGAGGAACTTTCACCAAACCAAAGCAAATCTGGCGCAATTACCGTATGTTCTTTTGCAAAAAACGAAAGTTGCTTTTCCCATGAAAGTAGCGCATCTCCACCAAAGCCATGAATAAAAATTAATGCGGGACCTGTTCCGCCTTTCCAAAATTTTAAGGTTAAAGAATCCTTTTCAAAAAAATGGGACGTAACTTCCACTTTAGCTAACTTTCGCGTGGTTGATTTAACTCGAAAAGCTACAGGATTGCAAGAGGCTAAAAATATTCCTACTAACAGAAAATAAAAACTACGTTTCATTGTAAGGTGTTTTTAGAATGGATTAGTGTTAAGTTACAATCAATTTGCAGCTTTTCTCCTATCTTTGTATAAAAATACAATGTTTACAGGAATAATTGAACAATTAGGGATCGTAAAAGCCATACGAAAAGAAGGGGAAAATATTCATTTCACCATTTCTGCCCCTTTTACCTCTGAATTAAAAATCGATCAAAGTGTTGCCCATAATGGCTGCTGTTTAACCGTTGTAGAATTATCCAGCGATGAATACGTTGTTACGGCGATTCAAGAAACCTTGGATAAAACGAATTTGAAATCCTGGAAAATTGGAACGAAAGTAAATCTGGAACGTTGCATGCAAATGAATGGCCGATTAGACGGACACATTGTTCAAGGGCACGTTGATACAACTGCAACGTGCAGCGCAATAGAGGATCAAAATGGAAGCTGGAAATATACGTTTCAGTATTTAAACGATATGGTAACGGTTGAAAAAGGTTCTGTAACTATTAACGGAACGAGTTTAACGGTAGTAGATTCCAAAGACAAAGAATTTTCAGTTTGTATTATTCCATACACATACGAGCACACAAATTTCCATGCGCTTCAAATTGGAGATACCGTTAACTTGGAATTTGATATTATTGGAAAATACGTTGCAAAGTTGTTTGGAAGATCCAACCAAAATTGATTAGAATATCCTTGGAAAAATAAAAAGTGGGAAGCTATCTATGTTTAGATGGCTACCGGATTTTAGTTCAACCAGTTTTTCGAAATCCGCTTGCTGACTTTTTTTCTAAAGCGCTTGATAACAGAATCGCGATCCGAGACGTTTCCGCATTTTAAAATATCGCTTTTTACAAACTTGCCATTTCTATAAAAAAGAAATTCAAAACAAACGGAAGTTACCTCATCCCGGTAGAGTGGAAATAAATTCCCGGCTTGCAAAACGGTAGTTAAATCATCCACACGAACGGACTTTTTGAATTTCCTATCGTACCCGCGAATTGAAATCAAGACATACGTATCAATTCCTTTTGCTGCAAGCACCTTTTGAACAGAATCCGATGCAAGAATAGATGCGTCGCTTCCTAATTTCAGAACATTTAGCGATGGCATTGCTTTAACGCCGGCCTCAGACAACATTTCCGTGAGATTGATTTCCAAGGAATAGCGGTCTTCTTGCTTGTCCAATTGTCCGATTACAAGAGCGTTTTTTAACTTAAGGTCTTGTGCTTGCGCAGAGATAATTATAGAAAACAATACCAATAAGGAAAGTGAATAATTTTTCATAGTATACAATTAAAATATTTCTTTTGCGATTGTTTTTACCATGGAGGAATTAGACATTGTATAATAGTGGATGCATGGAACGCCTGCTTTTTTTAACTCATTGGATTGTTGAATCCCCCATTCAATTCCTAAAGCCTCCACTTGTTTACTGTCTTTGCATTTAATTAGTTCCTTGGAAAGTGCTTCCGGATAATCTATTTTAAAGAATTTAGGCAAGAAGGTAATGTGATCCATTGTCTTGATCGGTTTCAAACCTGGAATAATTGGAACATTGATTCCGTTAGATCTGCACGCTTCAACAAAATCAAAATATTTTTGGTTATCAAAAAACATTTGTGTCACAATATATTCCGCTCCTGCATCGACTTTCGCTTTAAGATAATGCAAATCCGTTGTCATATTCATCGCTTCGAAATGTTTTTCGGGATATCCTGCCGTCCCGATACAGAAATCGGTTGGTTCAAGCTTGATGTCATCCATCATGTAATTCCCCTTATTCATTTCTCCAATTTGACCAATCAATTCCACTGCGAAACGGTGACCGTCTTTGTGCTGTTTAAATGTTGATTCCGTTTTAATAGAATCGCCGCGCAAGGCAAGAACATTGTCAATTCCCAAAAATTGCAGATCGATTAAGGCATTTTCTGTTTCCTCTTTGCTAAATCCACCACAGATCAAATGTGGAACAGCGTCTACCTGGTATTTATTCATAATTGCAGCACAAATCCCTACTGTTCCCGGGCGCTTGCGAATTGCAATTTTTTCCAGCAAACCGTTTTCTCTTTCTTTATAAATAAATTCCTCCCGATGGTAGGTAACATTTACAAAACGCGGTTTAAACTCCATCAAAGGATCTATTCCGTCATAAATTGACTGAATGCTTTTCCCTTTTAATGGCGGTAGAATTTCGAAAGAAAAAAGTGTTTCCTTCGCCTGTTTCAAATGTTCTGTAACTTTCATTTAATTGGTGTGAAGTACAAATATAAGGAGAACCGATAACGAAGAATGCGATTCGAAATATAATTTC
>CAIYXD010000428.1 GCA_903930085.1 uncultured Flavobacteriia bacterium | reverse complement strand
TGTGCCATTATCATCCCTTCACTTTTAATTATATTTGGATGCAAGAAAATGGCAATACCGATGGAGGAATCGAAAGCACTTTTTGGAATATGGCAATCCAAAAGTAATAGTGGCCGTTTTTTTGAAGCAAGAGGATGTCCCATTATTCAGTGCAGAAAACTGTCAAGAGTACCTAAATAAACCTTAGTATAAAGTCGTTGTTTTGCCATAAATATTTTATTTGTTAAATTCTACCGAAACTTTTTTCAAATTATTAGTAAAAAACCATCCATGGAGCATCAGAAATTAATAATACCGAGGGAAAAACGCATACTTGTTTACAATGTGTTTAATCATTTTATTATAAACAATCTTCAGAAAGAAGCGTACCCTAATGACTTTAAAGTGGCGCTTTCTGAAATAACGAAAAAAAGAAATGAGTCTCTTTTAATGACAACGGAAATAGACAACTTGTATTCATTCGTTTATATACATCACAATGAAGATATTGAAACTGAAATTAATGTAAAAAGACCCAAATATCCGTTTCATAAGGACTATAATGATTAAAACCAACTAGGGCATTTGAATAGTTAGATTTTTTTTAACTTTGACATCCATCAAATAACACTAATAAAAACAACTGTCATGAAAAATATTATAGTATTTCTAACTGTTTTGACAACATCTTCAGTTTTGGCTCAACCTGCTGGGAATCTTGATCCTACATTCGGTAACGGTGGCAAAGTGATAACCTCAATAACACCCGGACAAGACAAAGCATATTGTGTTGCTATTCAAACGAATGGAAAAATAATTGTTGTAGGACATTCTTCAAGTACTATTACCGGAAAAGACTTTACCGTTGTTCGTTATAATTCTGATGGTTCTTTAGACAATACGTTTGGCATGAATGGCGTTGTAACTTCCGACTTGCAAACCGGCAGTGATGACGTGGCGTACAGCGTTGCCGTGCAAACAGATGGAAAAATAATTTTAGCAGGTTACAGCGACAATGGAAGCAATAAAGATGCTGCACTTGTTAGATACAACGATGACGGTTCTTTAGATAATTCGTTTGGTAACAATGGAATTGTTCTCACAGACTTTGAAAACGCACAACAAGACGAAATAAAAGTTGTCAAAATACACCAACTTTCAGGAAATATTATCGTTGGTGGTGCAACAATAATTAGTTCATCCGTTTCTAAACCAGTTATTGCAAGGTATTTAAGTGACGGAACACTTGATAATACGTTCAATAGTACAGGTATTCGTCTACTTTGGATAACGAATCTTGATTATCAATACCTTTTTTCGGTGGAAGATTTAGCTGTTCAGTCAAATGGAAAAATAAGTGCTGTCGGCTGGAGAGACTTCCCTGGTTTATCCTGGGATTCTGACTATTGGGCTTGTCGAATTAACAGCAACGGAACAATGGACGTCACTTTTTCAACGGATGGCGTTAATGTTTACAATGGCAGTTTCAACGGACACGATAGAGCTTTTGCTATGTTGCTAAAACCAAATAACAATATATTAATGGCGGGAGGCGGTTACCTCAGCACATTGAAGTATGATTTTACAATGTTTGAGTTAAACTCAAATGGTGCAATTGGTTCTTGGTCTGCAACGGCTGATTGGGGTTCAACACTAGACGATATTGCTTATGGTTTAGCAGAAGATAACAATGGCAAATTTGTTCTGGCAGGTTCCTCAGGAAATTCGACAACAAAAACGTTTGCGTTGGCAAGATTTAACACAAACGCATCCATAGATAATACCTTTGGTACAAGCGGAAAAACAACCACAACATTTGGAAACAATGTTTTAAACGAGTGTTTTGATATCGCTATTCAGGTTGACAACAAGATTTTAGCAGTAGGATACGCTGGTAATGACTTTGCCATTGCAAGATATTTAGGCGATGCAGTTGCCGACTTAGATAATTTCACACTTACAGCGCCCTTAAATCTGTCCAGCGATCAAAACTATACGAGTTTAGCATTTAACTGGTCAGATGGATTTGGTGCAACTTCGTATGAAATCGAAATAGACGTTTCACAAACATTTACTTCTTCACAAACATTCACTTCTTCAACATCCAATTACACAGGGAGTAGTTTACTACCAAATACACAATACTTTTGGAGAGTTAGGGCATCGGACGGAACTAATTGGGGCGCATATAGCAGCGTCTGGAGTTTTACAACGAATTACTTGGAAAACTTTAACCTTCTTAGCCCTTTAAATGGCGCTACAAATAAAGAATATTTGTCTTTAGTAATGGATTGGTCAAACAATGTCGGTGCTACAAACTATGAGCTCCAAATGGATACAACACAGAATTTTACAACAAGTCCTGTTACCTTCTCCGTTTCAAACTCTACACACACTATTACGCTTTTCCCGTCCAAAACATATTACTGGAAAGTTCGCGCTGCTTATGGGACAACATGGGGGCAGTGGACTCCAATTTGGAGTTTTACAACGAAAGCAGACCCTTCTTCCTCTATACACGAGGTGAATTTTGAAGACTTAAAAATCTATCCAAATCCGACAACGGACATAATCACGCTAGAGACAAATAGTTTTCTGTTAAACGAGCCATTTAAATTACTTGAAAACACAGGAAAAGAAATATTTTCAGGAATTATAAATAGTGAACAAGTAAACATAAAATTAAATGGACTTTCGAAAGGGATTTACTTCTTGCAAATTGGTGATTATCCGGAAAAGACCTTTAAAATAGTGAAAGAATAACTAATTTTAATTGAACTAAATGCATCTATTTCCAAAATGTTTGTAAGCAAGTTCCACAAGTAACGTAAAGTTTAAGCATCTGAATAAAATAGTAAGCAATTTCGCTTATCCAAATTCTTTAATTCAGCATGTCGCGTATTATTTTTTTATTCTGCTTCCTTCCATTACTCTCTTTCGCTCAAAACAACACCCAAACGATTCGAGGAAATATTACAGACAAACTATCCCAATCGCCGCTAATTGGTGCAGCAATTCAACTAACCACCTTAAAGATCGGTTCTATTTCAGATT
>CAIYXD010000427.1 GCA_903930085.1 uncultured Flavobacteriia bacterium | reverse complement strand
AAACGTGTTGGTCAATTCACAAAAACAATCACGATTACTTCGAATGTTTCCGAGCCAATAACATTGACTATTAGAGGAACTGTTTTGCCGGAACCGGAAAAATAAACGCAATTCTTTAACACTATATAGGGAGTTAAATCGGCGCAATTGCTGTTTGATCTCCCTTTTTTTTATAATAGATCGCTATTTTTTAAGTGGTTGAAAACAGGAATTTCTTGCCGCAACTAAAAACGATAACTTCTAGGTTTCTAGTGAAATCGCTTAAGATTTTTTTGAGAAAACGGTCGCAGATGCCTGAGCAGTTGGCATAATAGTCAAATCATTAATTGTGACATGCCCTGGACGGGTAGCAACAAAATAAATAGTTTCAGCGATGTCTTTTGCTTGTAAAGGCTCGAATCCTTGGTAAATATTTTTTGCAGTTGCCACATCTCCTTTGAAACGAACGATAGAAAATTCTGTTTCTGCAGCACCTGGGGCAATATTAGTCACCTTTATTCCATATTCTACTAAATCAATTCGCATAGCTTTCGATAAGGCATCAACAGCATGTTTTGTTGCGCAGTAAACATTTCCACCGGCGTAAACTTCTTTTCCAGCGATGCTTCCAAGATTGAAAATATGCCCCTTTTTATTTTCTTTTAAATAGGGAACAACCGCGCGGGTAACATACAACAATCCTTTGATATTGGTGTCCACCATTCTATTCCAATCGTCCGTGATTCCATCTTCAATGGAATTTCTGCCTACTGCTAAACCTGCATTATTTAGAACTATTTCTATGTTTTGTTTAATGGCAATTGGCATTCCTTCTACGGCAGAATTTACAGCTTTCTCATCGCGAACATCGAAGCACAAGGTTGTAACGGAAACAGCATGTGTCTTTTCTAATTCTTGCTTTATTTTTTGAAGTCGTTCCTCTCTTCTACCAGTTAAAATAAGGTTCCAACCGTTTTCTGCAAACAATCTTGCACTCGCTTCCCCAAATCCTGAGGTTGCACCAGTTATGAAAATATATTTCTCCATGATTGAATTTTTATGGGTTTTAAAAGAATCATTCCAATGAGTATCAGTGCAAATTGTGCTGGGAATCTATACCGCGTAATTGCTCCTAAAACGGGTGTTGTCCAGCCAATCAAGAGGAATAAAATAAAAGAGAGAACAGCTAGCGTAAAAATAATTCCCCGTTCTGTATCCGATAGTTTTCGGCGTTTAATAAAAGCAATTACTAGAAATCCAAAGATTAGCCAAACTTCTGCAAAGGATAAAAATTTCAAATTGCTACCGGGATCGTTTGGAAAGGGACGGAGAATGCTATTGGTAAATGCTTCAGGAATATTGCGCACCAATTGTTTGGAATTGTCCATTATCGGCGTTGTTTCAATAAAACTCATGCAACCTTCTGTAAAATAATGCCTTCTCCAAACTTCCCCTTTTGGCAACAGATGCAAGGGAATTGGCGTTTGGATGCTTCCAAAATGGACGATATATGCATCTGTGGGCTTCAATAATCTGACCTCATTCCCCGTCATTTTCAAATTCCCATATTGAAAAGGTCGGAAATAATAAAAACACGTGTCTGCAGCAACATGTAACCCACCTTTTCCAACATTCACAAAATCAAATTGTTTTCTAGAAAGGTAGTGAACGACTGTATCACGTGGTTTTTCAAAGAGAATTCCACCAATAAAAACAGTGGAAAGTAATAGTAAAATGGTTGGGATTAATTTACTTCGGAAAAGAAAACGGTATACTAGAAATGCGATTAGTGCAAGTAAAATGCAGACCAACACATAGGGTTTAAAACCGATTAAGAAAATAATGGATAAAACAATGTAAAAACCTTTTTGACGCATTTTTGTATCGTACAAAATCGCCCGCGCTAAAAAGCTCATTCCGAGAAACACCCATGGTTCTTTTAAAAGGCTAGAGGTCCAGAATATAGTGCTTGGAACTAGCAATAACGCCCAAAAAACAAAGAGGTTAGATTGTTGAACGAAAGGTCTGAATGCAAGAAAAAAGTTTTTTATCGCGATTAAAGAAAATAAACAAAAAATAGAAAGGTGAATTAAAACGGAATTGCCAGAAAAAAAATGCACAATGCTATGCAGGCGAATAACATTTTTGGAGTCATTGATAAGCGTCAAATCTCCCGAAGACCAATATTCGGTCATGTACAAATGTTTGGCAATTAACGCGGGTGTTTCGCTAATTCCCGTGAGCAATTTTAAATAATCTATCGGGGATTTAAAAAAAACGTCAGTAAGGTATTTACCTTCTTTTAAAAAAGTTCCACCATCGTGACTTAATTCTTCCAAGCCATAGGTTTGAATGTGCATCCAGAAAAGTAATAATCCAACTAGAATTTTAAGAATAAAAGCAGCAGGCATTGTCCATTTAGAAAGTCCATCCAAATGGAAGGCTTTGGAATAACGTATTATTAAAACTAAAAAAACGATAACTAATAATGGGTAAATCAAACTTGCTTTTTTTTACAAAAGTACTCTTTTTTTGTGGAAATATTTTAGCCATTTTGTCAAATCTTTAGCCATTTTGTCATAAAACTAGGGGTGGCACAAAGATTGTCGAATAAACCGAAATAAAAAATATAACTATGAGAACCGGACAGATTAATGTACAAACGGAAAATATTTTTCCAATCATTAAAAAATTCTTATACTCGGATCACGAGATTTTCTTGAGAGAGCTAGTATCCAATGCAGTAGATGCATCACAAAAAATAAAAGTCCTTTCTGCAAATGGCGAATACAAAGGTGAAGTTGGTGATTTGAGAGTGGATGTAATTCTGAATAAAGAAGAAAAAACATTAACAATTCGCGACCGTGGAATTGGTATGACGGAAGATGAAATTGATAAATACATCAATCAAATTGCTTTTTCTGGAGCGGAAGAATTTGTGCAGCAATACAAAGGAAATGAAGGAGCAGAGCAAATAATTGGCCACTTTGGTTTAGGATTTTATTCGGCTTTCATGGTTGCGGAACGTGTTCAGATTCGCACCTTATCTCGCCACGATGGTTCTAAGGCTGTGCAGTGGGAAAGTAATGGTTCTCCAGAATATACAATCACGGAAATTGAAAAGGAAGAACGCGGAACGGATATTATTCTTTACATCGCAGAAGATGCTTTAGAATTTTTGGAAAAAGCGCGTATCTCTGACATTTTGAACAAGTATTGTAAGTTTTTACCAATTCCTGTCTTTTTTGGAAATAAAACGGAATACATCGACTCACCGGAAGGGGAGAAGGATGAAAACGGAAAGGTAAAGCGCGTTGCAATAGATGTTCCAAATCAAATTAATAATGTTGCACCGGCTTGGACAAAAGCACCAGTAGATCTTACAACGGATGATTACGATGCTTTTTACCGTGAATTATATCCAACGACTTTTGATTCGCCATTGTTTCATATCCACTTGAATGTAGATTATCCATTCAATTTAACAGGAATTTTATATTTCCCGAAAATCAAGGAAAATGTAGAAGTGCAGCGAAATAAAATAAATTTATACTCCAATCAAGTATTTATTACGGATAGCGTTGCCGAAATAGTTCCTGAATTCTTGACCTTGTTGCATGGTGTAATTGATTCACCGGACATTCCTCTAAACGTTTCCCGTTCTTATTTGCAGAGCGATAGTAATGTAAAGAAGATTTCTTCGCATATCACAAAGAAAGTAGCGGATAAATTGGCGGATATGTTTAAAAAAGACCGCAAAGATTTTGAAGAAAAATGGAACGATTTGCAAATATTTGTGCAATACGGAAGTTTATCCGATGAGAAATTTGCGGAGAAAGCAACGGCGTTTACGTTGTTGAAAAATACAGCTGGTGAATACTTTACAACCGAGGAATACAAAGAAAAAATAGCTGTTTTACAAACCGATAAAAACGGAAAAACAGTTTACTTGTATACAAATGATCCAGAAGAACAATTCTCCTTTGTTAAAAAGGCGAAGGATCGCGGGTACGATGTTTTGCATTTAGACGGACCCCTTGCGCCGCATTGGATTGCTAAAATGGAGCAATCGATGGAGAATATCACTTTCGCTCGAGTAGATTCAGATACGTTAGATAAATTGATTCAAAAATCAGATGAAATTCCATCTAAATTGTCAAAAGAAGAGGAAGAGAAATTGAAACCTGTTTTTGAAGCATCAGTGAACAAAGAAAAATTCACGGTGCAGTTTGAAAGCATGAGCGAAGACGATGCGCCAATTATTATCACCCAACCAGAATTTATTCGTCGGATGATGGAACAACAAAAAATGGGCGGCGGTGGCTTTATGGGCGCTTTTCCTGAAATGTACAATTTAGTTGTAAATGCAAATCATCCTAAAGTTACGAGTGTACTTTCTAGGAATGAGGAGGAACAAAAAGCAACGGTGAAACAACTTACGGATCTTGCAATGTTAGCGCAAGGCATGTTGAAAGGAGAAGCATTGAACGCTTTTATTGAACGTAACATTGAGCAAATAGCTTAAAAAAATGTAATTTTACACTTCGAAAGTGCGGTTACTGGTGTTTGCGCAGCAGAATCGCACTTTTTTTTTTAACCTTAAATATATGTGTTTTGTTTAAATGGATTTTTGCCGTTGGCGCTTTTTTACTTTTCGGTCGCAATTTCTTTGTTGGTGCAATAGGTTTTGTAATTGGAACATTTATAGATAATTACCAACGAACTATTGGTCAAATGAAGGACCAAGCGAAGCGAGAAGGCCGCACTTTTTCTCCAGAAGAATTATTTCAGTTTTACCAGCAACGTTCGTCTGCGAATGATGTTCCTACTATGCTTATGGCGCTTTCTGCAGCGGTTATGACAGCTGATGGAAAAGTGTTAAAAGCAGAACTAGATTATGTAAAAGCTTTTTTTACACAACAATTTGCTGGGCGTTTTAATGCGTCGCATTTACAAACATTAAAGCAATTTATCGATTCCGGAAATATTCCGTTACAACAAATTTGTCAGGATATTCGCTCGCGTATGCAACCGGAAGTTCGAACGCATTTAGTGCACTATTTATTTGGTATTGCTAAAGCGGATGGGCACGTTGCTGAGGTGGAATTGAAAGTCATTAAAAGTATTTCGGATATGCTTGGCATCTCTTCACAGGATTTTGAAAGTGTTAAAAACATGTTCTACCGCGATGTGGATTCTGATTATAAAGTTTTAGGAATTGAAGCCAGTGCAGCAGACGATGAGGTTAAAAAAGCATACCGTCAAATGGCAATCAAGTTTCATCCGGATAAAGTAGCAAATATGGGAGAAGAATTCCAAAAAGGTGCAAAGGAGAAATTTCAGAAAATTCAAGATTCTTACGAGGCAATCAAGAAGAGTAGGGGATTTAAGTAAAATGGATTAAATAAAAAAAACCGAAAGCATTAGGTTTCGGTTTTTTATGAAATTGGTTTCGATTTTCTATTAAATCTGCGAATTTCCGATTAAAAACATCGCCGGAACCTTCGATATATCATACGCATTTTCCCGCCAATCTTTCACAGACATCGTTTGAATTGTTTCGTATTGGATCGTAATATTTGAAGCAATGCACAACATTGTTGTATCTGCAAGTTCGTTCAGCATATCATCCAAAACATTCATATTTCGAAAAGGTGTATCCATGAAAATGTGCGTGTATCCCGTTCTTCGTGCATCGCCTTCAAAATCTTTCAATTTGCGAATACGATCCTTGCGTTCTTTCGGTAAATAACCATGAAACGTAAACGTTTGCCCTGAAAAACCGCTAGCAATTAAAGCCAATAAAATAGAGGAAGGACCAACGAGCGGAACAATTTGTATTTTTCTTTGGTGCGCCATTGCAACTAATTCTGCACCAGGATCTGCAATACCAGGGCAACCTGCTTCTGAAATAACGCCAATATCTTGTCCGCGACCAACAACTTTTAAAATCGTTTGTAAATCCTCAATCGCAGTATGTTTGTTTAGAAAGAAAAACTCTGTTTCATCAATTGGAAATTCACGGTCAATTTTACGCAACAACCTGCGTGCGGATTTTATATCTTCCACCGCAAATGCACGAAGTCGAACAGCTGTTTCTGCAACAATCTGTGGAATAATATCATTTGTTGATTCACCTCCAAGCGTGTTGGGGATCATGTAAATTTTACCTTTATCGTTTTCCATTCACTCGTATTTTTTCAATTATTTTGTCTGTTGCTGCGTCCAATAAATGGAAAACATCTATAAAACCTTGTTCTCCGCCAAAGTATGGATCTGGAACTTCTAAATCTTTTCCAGGCTCTAGTTCATTGAGAATCAATTTCACTTTACTTTTAGCGGTTTCAGAATTCGTTAACGCGCAAACATTTGCATAGTTACTTGCATCCATCACATAAATTTGATCAAATCGCTCAAAGTCATGCAATTCTATTTTCCGTGAACGCAGTTCATCTATATTTACGCCGAATGATTTTGCTGTTTCCCGCATGCGCGCATCTGGTCTCTCTCCTGCATGTCGGTCAATTGTACCCGCAGAATCGATAACGATATCCAATCCGTTTGCTTCTGTTTTTGAACGAAGAATTCCTTCCGCAATTGGGGAGCGACAAATGTTACCTAAACAGACCATTAATATTTTCATCACACAAAAGTAATGAAACTTAATTTCAACTACACGTTAATAAAGGAAGATTACCGAATATTCGGTCACAACTACCAAATATTCATTTAATTGCAAATTAAAGTTAATTTATATGGTTGTTAACCAACTAATTGCTATATTCAACTACAGAAGCCGAGATACAAGGAGTAGTACAAACAGAAAAAAGTACGAACATGAGACAACTAAAGATTACAAAACAAGTGACCAATCGGGAGACAGCATCTCTCGATAAATACCTACAAGAAATTGGTCGCGTAGAATTAATTTCCGCTGAAGAAGAAGTTGAACTTGCCATAAAAATAAAAGCAGGAGATAGGGCAGCTTTAGAACGTTTAACCAAAGCAAATTTACGATTCGTAGTTTCTGTTTCGAAACAATACCAGAACCAAGGCTTGTCCTTGCCAGACCTCATTAACGAGGGTAATTTGGGATTAATCAAAGCAGCTGAGCGTTTTGATGAAACGCGTGGGTTTAAATTCATTTCCTATGCCGTTTGGTGGATTCGTCAGTCCATATTACAAGCATTGGCGGAACAGGCGCGAATTGTGCGTTTGCCGTTGAATAAAATTGGCACAATCAATAAAATAAACCGTGCTTTTTCGGAATTGGAACAAAAATATGAGCGACCGCCTTCTGCGGATGAATTAGCGGAATATTTGGATTGTTCAACAGAAGAAGTGAAGCAATCGCTTGCAAATACCGGTCGACATATTTCGATGGACGCGCCATTAGTGGAAGGCGACGAATCTTCTTCGAGTATGTACGATGTTTTATTGAATGATTCCCTGCCAGGTCCTGAAAACGAATTGGTGGTAGAATCTTTGCGCAAAGATATTGAACGTTCTCTTTCTACGCTCACGCAGCGAGAAGGCGACGTAGTAAGATTATATTATGGATTAAACGGAAAATATCCGTTGACATTAGAAGAAATTGGCGAACGTTTTGATCTTACACGAGAGCGGGTTCGTCAAATCAAAGAAAAAGCAATTCGAAGGTTGAAGCATACCTCCCGAAGCCGGATGCTAAAATCATACCTAGGTTAAGCGGGATCAACATCTACAACAATTCGAATCGATCTGTTTAAAGGAACGCCATAGAAAGCATCAATTAGTTGCTGAATGCGTTCCTTTATTTTTTTATCGGAAATATCTTTTTCAACTTTTAATTTGATGGATTTTAAATACAAATTTTGAATGCGTCGAACAATTGGAAATTCAGGACCTATAACGCGTTCTTTAAAAACCTCCCGCAAGGAATTTGCAAATTCAATCGCTCCTTTGTCGACTATTTTTTCATCTTTATGCTTCAAGGTAAATTCTATTATTTTGAAAAACGGCGGATAGAAAAAATTCTTTCTTTCGATGATTTCATTTTCGTAGAATCCAACGTAATCATGCTCTATTACGCGCTGAATTACCCAATGTTCCGGATCGCCGGTCTGGATGATTACACTTCCGCGTTTTCCTTTTCTACCGGATCTTCCTGCAACTTGCGACATTAAATGGTAAGCGCGTTCAAATGCTCTGAAATCCGGACGATTTAACAACATATCCGCATCTAAAATTCCCACAAGGCTAACATTGTCAAAATCCAGCCCTTTTGTAACCATTTGGGTTCCGATTAAAATATCCACTTTTCTACTTTCAAATTCTGAGAGGATTGTTTCGTAGGCATTTTTAGAACGTGTGCTATCCAAATCCAATCGTTTGATGGTGCTTTCTGGAAAAATCAAGGATAATTCGTCTTCTACCTTCTCTGTTCCAAAACCAATCATTTTCAAGCGATTTGAGCCGCAGCAGGCGCAAGATCCAATTGGTGGTGACGAAAAACTACAATAGTGGCATTTTAAACTATTGGTTTGTTTGTGGTAAGTAAGTGAAACATCGCAATTTTTGCATTTTGGAGTCCAATTACAGATTTCACAACTCCATAAGGGTGTGTAGCCTCTGCGGTTTTGAAATAAAATTATTTGTTCTTTTTTATTTAAAACCTCGCGCATCGCATCGATTAAATAAGTGGTAAAGTGAGAATGCATACTTTTTTGACGGCGTTCTTTTTTGACATCCGCACAAAATATTTCGGGTAATCGGAGTCCGCCAAAACGGTCTTTCAACTCTACTAATCCGTATTTATCGTTTTTGGCGTTGTAATACGTTTCCAATGCCGGTGTAGCAGATCCCAGTAAAACTTTTGCTTTGTAATAATGTGCCAAAACAATTGAAGCATCTCGGGCATTGTAGCGAGGAGAGGGATCGTATTGTTTGAAACTGGATTCGTGTTCTTCATCCACTATTATAAGTCCAAGTTCTCTAAAAGGCAGAAAAACAGAAGATCGCGCACCAAGTATTATCCGGAAACGATCCGGATTGTTATTCAATACATGGTTCCAAATTTCAACGCGCTCATTTTGGTTGAATTTAGAATGGTAAACGCCAACTTGTTCGCCAAAATAAGCAGAAAGTCGTTGAATCAATTGGGTTGTTAAAGCGATTTCTGGCAATAGAAAAAGCACTTGTTTGCCTAAATCGAGTTGTTCCTGAATTAATTGAACATAGATCTCTGTTTTTCCAGAACCAGTAACACCATGCAGTAGCGTTGTGGTATGTGTTTCGAAGGATTCTTTAATTTCTTCCAACGCTTTATATTGGCCTTCTGATAATTTTTTAAAGGCAAACTGCGGATCATTTTTCAGGTCGAAACGGGAAATTGCAATGCGTTTCTGTTGAAGAATACCATTTTTTTCTAATGTATTAATGGTAGAAGCAGAAAGTCCCATTTCCAGTAAATCTTTTCTGAGAACCGGTCTTTGTAACGCATTTTGAGAATAATTACCTTCTTTCAAAACCGTTAATAGCACTTCCAATTGTTTTTCTCCAGTTTTCTTTTGTTCCAGGTTGGAGATAACGTCATTCAATTTTTGTTCGGATGTAATTGTTTCATCCAATAGAATATATACGGCTGTTTTAGCAACGAATTTATCGTTTAATTCTTCCTTCGACAGCACAATTCGCCGGTCCATCAATTTTTT
>CAIYXD010000426.1 GCA_903930085.1 uncultured Flavobacteriia bacterium | reverse complement strand
TCTCCAAATTTCGACTTCAATGGCGGGAAATAATCGATTGCCTGTTTTACAGATTCTGAAACTTCAAAAGGTTTGAAACCTTCGTTGAGAACACCTTGATTTTCATCCGTTTGATTCCCTCCAGATAGCGTCATTCCGATATTCAGTTTTTGAATAATTGAATTGGAAGTATTTGGGCCTATACAATATAAAACAGCTGTATTTTTCTCCACTAACGAACTATGAATTGCCGGCTCGAAACCAATTCCTGGCTCATGCCAAATAACTAAATCCACCTTTTTTGAAACGCGATTCCAATCTTTCATGAGTACGGATTCTACCTCCAAATTTTGATCCTGCTCCACTACATTTTTTAAGGCAGCAATGTCCGGATGCGGAGCACCTGATAAAATAACGACTTTACTTCTTGCATCTACTACTTCGATGTAAAAAACGCGTTTATTATTTGCGTAATTGTATTCGTTAGATTCTCTGGAAACAACAACCGTATAGGAATGAAAACCTATCTTATCTGCTTCCAGTAAGAAACTCACATGCTCAAAATCCCGCTTGCCATCTTTGTAAGCGATTTGCTGCGAAGCTAGCGTTTTTCCATTGGAAGAAATCGTGACAACCGTTTTTCCTTTCCCCATTTTTATCGCTTCCACATCTACTTCAACGGGAAACTTGTTTTTATAAAACGTAACTTCATTTGCTGCAACATTCTTGATGTAATGATCACGTTTTTGAATCGTATCGCCAACCCCAAGCGCAAAAACCGGTGTCAAACTGATTTTTTCAGCTGCATAAATGGGGTTGTTGCCATTGTTAAAATTTCCGTCAGAAACAAACAAGATTCCACCGATATTACGGTTATAATAGTCCGTTTGTATTTTTTCAAAACCAGCAGATAAATTAGATTCTCCAGCTTTAAATCCGTCGAATTTACCATATTCCGCTTGCGTTCCAACTACCATATCCACAACTTCGAACGATTCATCTAAATCTTCCTTTAAAGAAGTACGTAATTTGTTTACTAAATCCGTTACTTCACTACTGTCTTTGTAGTTTTTCATGGATTTAGAAATGTCGATCATGTTTATAATAATCGGTTTTTCAATTCTATAACTAACTGCTTCGAAGATAATTCCGAACAGCAACACACCAATGAGGAATAATGAGAGTGCGCGTAAAGTCTGAAGTAAAATACGCATGTTCTTACTTAAACCTTTGAACCAGTTGGAATTAGAATACAGCCAAATAGCAAGTAGAATACTTACAACAACCCAAGGAAGTAGCCAAAAAAGTGATATGTCTGTTGCGAATCTCATAGTTTGTCGCTCGAAATTACGAAACAATCCGAAAAGGAATGCATTAGTTTTAAAATTAGGTGAAATTGGTACTTTTAAATCCTATTTAAAATCAAATCATCTGTGGTTTCGATCCGACTTCAATAGACTCAATATGAATCGTTTGATTTTAAAACACATGAATTTTTTGGAACCATTAAACACGAAATTATTTTGATTTCATTTTATAAGACAAACCCAGTCCGAGCATGGATTTAAATTGTGTACGAGGTCCTGTAAATCCTTTTGCGTCTAAAATTTGTATATCGTGATCATACAGTAAGTTCCACTGCAACGATGCAGAAAACAAAGAATTCACCTTAAAAACAAAGATCGCTTCCGCATTCACATCTATGTTTTGTGGTTTTACCACATAGTTGCTGAATAATTCCACTTTTGACTTTAAATCGATATTTTTAGCCAAGGTCTTTTTATATGTCAATTTGAAATAAGCCCCAACTTCCTCGCGCATTCTTTTTCCTTTGGCAACAACATTTCCAAACGAATCAAAAGTTGCAGGTTCCACACCAAACGCGCCACTATTTGCTAGGAGCACATCGTTTACAATGGTTAATTTCATTGCCATTGGCGATAAAAAAGCAGCTAAATCCTTTGTTGGTGTGTATTCAATTCCCACTGCTAAACTCACATAGCCTGGCGCTAAGAATGTAGAAATGCGAACGGAATCATTTGGAAAACTAAATCCATCTAGCATTTGCGTTTTGAAACCGCCTAGAACCGAGAGGTAAAAATGTTCCTTTAATTTGTATCCAATATTGGTGGAAAGATCGATTTTATCGTCCGTTTTTTGGAGTTTTTCTTTCGAATCTTTTTCTAGGTATTTTAAACCGCCTAATGATAAACTCAGGTCATTTGTCCATTTAATTGCTTTGTTTGAATACGCCGCACTTGCAATTATGGAAGCAAGAGCGGAAATATTGTTCCTTCCTCCTGCGCTCCAATTAACAAAAGACGTTTGCGTTCCGTTCAAATTATATGTCGCTTCCGCTTGCCATTTTTTTGGTACAAGCGTATCTTTCACTTGGGAAAATGCAGAAATTGGAAGCAATAAGATAAAAAAGGTAGCTTTTTTCATGTTTTAATTGTTAAGGATTTTACTACTAAAGCTACAATTATTTTTTAAAATGTTACAATTAATAGCCACCTACACATTCGAAAAATTAGATAGTTTTGCTACCTTTGTTGTGGTTAAATTAAAACATTAGAGGATGTCAAAAGAAATTTACATTGTTGCTGCAGCAAGAACTCCAATCGGTTCATTTATGGGTGCATTATCC
>CAIYXD010000425.1 GCA_903930085.1 uncultured Flavobacteriia bacterium | reverse complement strand
TAAACCAATTAAAGGCAGACAACCCAACTTTCGAAAATCACCTTCACAAGAGCATGACGAAAGCAGCAAGTAATTCTGGCCTAGGTAATTCTTCGCAAAAAAGCATATTGGAAATCCCTGTCGTTGTGCATATTCTGCATGATAATGGAATTGGTAATATTTCCGAGGCACAAGTTTTAAACGCGCTTGAAATACTAAACAACGATTATAATCGCTTAAATGCAGATAGTGCAAGTACTCGAAATACACTGAATGCACCATTTCAAAGTATTGCAGGCTCGATGGATGTGTTATTTAAACTTGCAAAAATTGATCCGCAAGGAGAATGTACAAATGGAATAATCAGAGTAAATGCTCCAAATTTAACGTATAATACGAACGACGATTGTAAATATGCTGCTAACGGCGGTTCCGATCAATGGCCGATGGACAAATACTTGAATTTGTGGGTTGTTAACTCCATTGAAAACGATGGCGCAGGAATAATTTTAGGATATGCATATTTACCGTATTGGCCGAGTGGAACAAATTATGGCATTTTGATACGAAATGATGCATTTGGAACAATTGGAACAGCAATGAATGCAGATGGAAGAACCTTAACGCATGAAATGGGACATTTACTTGGTCTGCAGCATATTTTTGATGCAGGTTGGTCTGGCACAACCGGTTGTCACACGGCAGATTGTTCTCAAAATGGCGATTACTGCTGCGATACACCACCACAAGAAACGGCAAATTGGAGTTGTTCGCCAACGTGGAATAGTTGCGCGGATGTACCGGTAAATGATGCTTTTGGATTTGATGCATTAGACCAAATTGAAAACTTTATGAGTTACAATGCGTGCCAAAATATGTTTTCCCGTGATCAAGCAAATATTATGCAGCAAAATTTCATCGACATTGACTTTCTTGCAGCAATTGTAACGCCTGAAAATATTCTTGCCACAGGAATTAATGAGCCTACAATTTTATGTAAGGCTGATTTCACTGCTTCTAAACAAATTTTATGCAGCGGAGATTCTATCCAATTGAACGATCAAAGTTTCCATAATCCAACTTCTTGGACATGGAGTATTTCTCCAGGAATAGAAAATATAGATTGGGCAATTTTATCCAATTCTAGCCCTAATTCTCAAAATCCATCCGTTCAATTTTTTACTGGAGGAAAGTATCAAATCTCTTTAACCTCATCAGATGGTGCATTCTCTGCAACTGAAACAAAAAATGAGTTTATTACCGTTTTACCCCAAAGTCAAACGATTCCATATTGGGAAGGATTTGAAAATTTTTCGGATTTCTCAACGAATCCTAATTGGATTGTTTATAATGCGGAAGGGAATAATGCATTTACGGTGGAACAATCGGTTGGACTTTCCAGTAACCAATCTGCTTTTCTTCAAAATTATGGTCAAAATGGAACAAATTCGGATGAATTAATTTCTTCTTCAATCGATTTATCAACTGTAGATCCAACCAATGAGACGGTTACGCTGAGTTTTCGTTACGCATATATCAAACGAAATAATAACAACGATGAGTGGCTAAAAGTGTTTGTCACAAACAACTGCGGCGAATCTTGGGTTCAACGAAAAACAATTCACGGAAATCAACTTTCTCCGGATTTTTCTCTAAGTTACTGGGCACCGAGTTTTCCTTCTGAATGGACAACCGTTCACATGGTGAATATTACCGCAGCTTACTTTGTGGAAAATTTCCGTTTTAAATTTGAATTCGAAGGAAGCAACGGAAATAATTTTTATATCGATGACATTAATTTGTACAAAGGTCCCCCTTCCGATCAACTTGTTCTAGGGATTGCAGAAACCAATACTTTGGCTGAAATCTCTATTTTTCCCAATCCATCAGAGGAAGAACTTACTTTACGTTTTGCCGTAAATACGGCAGATAAAGCAACCATTGAGATTCGTGATATTTTGGGGAAGGTTTCGCAAATAGTAGAAATACAGGCGAATTCTGGTAGTAATATCGTTATGATGGAGACGAGTAAACTTTCAGCAGGAATGTATCTGTTGACACTCAATATTGGTGGCGCGCAATCCAGTTTACCATTCGTTGTGAAGTAAAATTCACACTTATTAGATCAACGTTGTCAATGCGGTAATTAAATTCCCCTCATCGGAGACGAATAACGTTTTTGAGACGGAAAAACCGTAGGATTCAAGTGTTGCCTTTGTTGTTTCTCCCCAAGCGATAATTTTTCCGTCTATCTTTTTGTTGCAGGATAAAAAACTCTGTACATTGGACGGACTAGTGAAAATATAAATTCCACAAGAGTCAATTTCTTGACAAGTAGAAACTGTTTTATATACAATTCTTTCTACTACTTGATTTTCAGGTAAATGCTTAGAAATACTTCGCTTAGAAATAGATGATTGCGGAAACAAAACCGTTCGATTTCCAAGCCACTCCTTAAACTGATTTGCTACCGCATCTGGAACGCC
>CAIYXD010000424.1 GCA_903930085.1 uncultured Flavobacteriia bacterium | reverse complement strand
ATTTGCGCAAGGAAAAATCCTACCATGAAGAGCTGACATTTGATTTTCCGAATTACCAAATTGTTCCCGAAGGTGGAAGTAATTATTATGGTATGATTGGTTGTCAGGAGATTTTACAGGAAACATCCAACGATTTTGACCATATTTTTATTGCGCAAGGAACAACAACGACAAGTGCAGGAATAGCACTTGGATTAAAGGAAAGTTGCCAGTTGCATGTTGTTCCAGTTTTGAAAGGATTTGACGCGAAGGCTGAAATGAACGAGCTCTTTAAATACAGCGGAATAGAGTCGGAAATGGTCGCTGAAATTTTAGAAAGAACAGCTGTTTTGTCGGAATATCATTTTGGAGGCTATGGAAAATATACGCCAGAATTATTGGATTTCATGGAAATGATTTTCAAAATCACCAACGTACCCTTAGATCCAGTTTATACTGGAAAGGCATTTTTTGCATTGGTGGATTGGGTAACAAAAACGAATGCTACGGATTCTAAAATTTTATTCATTCATACAGGAGGAATAAAAGGAGGGAAGTTCATCGAACAAAAAGAAGGAAGAACTTTTTCGTGAAGTTTTATACTTTTTTTTCTGAAAACGGAAAAATCTAAGCGAGAAGTTGAATGATTTGTTTGGCTTCTTTCACATCGTGCACACGAAGAATTGAGGCTCCTTTAAGGACAGCAAGTGTATTTAAAATCGTTGTCCCATTCAAGGATTCATCCGCTGTAATTTCTAATTTTTTATAAATCATCGATTTTCTTGAAATTCCTACTAAAATTGGTTTCTCGAGAATATGAAACAGGTTTAAATCCGTTAGAAGGGAATAATTTTGCTCCAACGTTTTTCCAAATCCAAAACCAGGATCAATCGCAACATCTGTAATTCCTTTGTCCAAAAGGTAGCGTATTTTTTCCGAAAAATAATATATCATTTCCTTGAACAGAGCATCATTTTGTGCGCTTTTGTGCATTTCCTCCGGTGTTTTTCCGCAGTGCATCAAAATATAAGCAACTTTATTTTTAGCAACAACATCAATTAACGTTGGGTCAAATTGAAAACCACTGATATCGTTGATTACATCAATTCCATGCTCAATACCTGCAGCAGCAACATTTCCACGAAATGTGTCGAGCGATAGGGAAACGGATGGAAAATGTTTTTTTATAATTTTTATTGGCTCTAAAATTCGCTCGATTTCCTCTTTTTCCGACACAAAATCTGCATTTGGACGCGTAGAATAACCGCCAATATCAATGAAGTCTGCGCCGTCTTCAATTAGTTGATTAACAGTATTTAACAGGTCTTTTTCTGTTGTTTTTCTGCTCTTACCGTAAAAAGAATCGGGCGTAGTATTTACAATGCCCATAATTTTGGGAATGGAGAGGTCAATCAATTTATCCGCTATTCGGATTTGCCTGTTTTTTGGAAAATGTGTATCTTCAACCCTTGAAAAGCCCATTGATAAATAAATGAATCAAACAAATATAGAATATTCAAATGTAATCACTATTTGCCGAGATATCTTCTTGAGTAAAACAAAAGATTACGGAACCGCTTGGAGAATCCTGCGACCAAGCTCTCTCACGGATCAATTATTCATTAAAGCGCAGCGCATTCGAACCATTCAGGAAACTGGAATCAACAAGGTTGGAGAAGGAGTTGCCGATGAATTTGTGGCAATTGTGAACTACTGTATCATGGCAATTATTCAACTCCGAGAGAAAGAATTAACCGAAATGGAATTGTCTGAAAAACGTGCAATGTCGCTTTACGATACTTATGCTTTAGAAGCTTTTGAATTAATGGCGAAAAAAAATCACGATTATGGAGAAGCGTGGCGCGATATGCGCGTTAGTTCATTAACCGATTTGATTTTAATGAAAATACTTAGAGTAAAACAAATAGAAGACAATAACGGGGAAACGCTAATCAGTGAAGGCATCGACGCAAATTACTTCGATATGTTAAACTATGCCGTGTTTGCTCTGATACATTTAAAGACGGAAACTAAAATAAACGAATAACTATAAATCAAATTTTATGAAACAAAAAGCGACAGTGCAAGGAAAGTCTATGCTATTCAATAGCTTATTCGTTCTATTTAATCTTGCTGGTTTGGCGATGATAACCATCGGATCCCACGCCTCTTTTGAGGAGTATTACTTACTTTTCAATTTTATTGGATACATCACAATTGCCATTAGTTCGGCGGCTTTATTTATATTTTCCGGTCGATTAATGATGGCGAATGTCTCCCGTCTCTTGGTGGGCGGTTTGTTTATTGTTTCTGGTTTGGTAAAAGCAAACGATCCAATAGGTTTTTCGTATAAATTGGAAGAATATTTTGAAGACGGCGCTTTGGCATATCGTATCAAGGAATGGTTTGGTGCGCCCGGATTTTCTTTGGAATTTTTGATTCAATATGCTTTATTACTTTCCGTGCTAATATGTATTGTGGAGATTGTTTTAGGTGTTTTGGTGATACTTGGTGGAAAAGTGAAATTGGTTTCTTATTTACTTGTTTTTATGATGATCTTTTTTACGTTTTTAACTTGGCATACAGCAAGTTGCGACAATACAAAAAAGTTTGTTGACAGAGATACCTATCAAATGTCAGATCCGATTGCACAGATGAAAATCGATCAGTCAAAAACGGATAAAGCGATTAAAATTATTTCAAAATCTGCTTCTGTTTTGGTTTTGGAAGAAATGAAACAACCACAGTGCGTGGACGATTGCGGCTGTTTTGGCGATGCAATGAAAGGTTCCGTTGGGCGGTCATTAACACCTTCTGAATCGCTTTGGAAAGATATCGTTTTGTTGTATTTAATCATTTGGATTTTTATTGCGCAATGGATAATTGAACCGAATACGAGAAAACAAAACACACAGTTTTTAATTGCTTCTTTGGTAGTAATTGCCCTTTTCTCATGGGTTTTTGGCTGGTATTTCCCAATTATTTTTGCCGCAATTGCTTTAATTGGTTCTTTATGGCTTTTAAAATTTGGTGGAATCATTTTCGGAAATTATTTTGGAAGTTCACTTTTTGTTGCGCTCGTTTCAAGTTTAATGATTTCCTACGTCCTGCTGTATGAGCCGATGAAAGATTATAGACCGTATGCCCAAGGAACAAATCTCCTTGAAAAAATGAACGATGGTATTGTTGGGAAATACGAAAGTGTTTTGGTGTATAAAAACAAAAAAACAGGCGAGAAAAAAGAATTTCTCTCCACTTCCAAGGAATATCTCGCATCGAAGATTTGGGAAAAAACCGAATGGAAATATTTGGAAATGACACAAAAAGAAGTCGTCGCTACTCGAATTCCATCGATAACGGAGCAATTCAACCCATTTTTAGCACTAACAGACATTACAGAGGCAGAATATAATTTACCTATTGTACAGGAATTACTAAAAGCGACAAAAATACAAGGTCTGAAGATTTTGGATTTGACCTATAATTCTAAAATGGAGGTTTCTTTTGAAGAATATTCGGAAGCTAATTTTAATCCTTTGGAGTACAGGATTTTAGATACTATCGAGATGAATAATCCGGCAATGACAGATATTAGTATCCGCGATTATATTATTAAAACAGATAGAATTTTGGTGCTTAGCGCTAAAAATTTAATGAAAGGAAATTGGAGTAAAATCGAACGTTACAAATCTATCTATGCAGCATGCAAGAAAAAGGAAATTCCTTTTGTGCTAATTACTAATGCGAGTCGTGCAGAAATAACTTCTTTCCGCAAAAAATATAAATTCAATGTTCCGGTATTCTTGAACGATGAAACAGAATTGAAAGCTATTGCACGCTCGAATCCTTCTTTACTCGTAATTAAAAAGGGTAAAGTTGCCGGAAAATATCCTCACCGTTCAACACCATCTTTTGAATGGTTGAATAAAAATGTGTTATTAACAAAATGAGAAATAAAATAGTTGCAGGAAATTGGAAAATGAACTTGCTTTCGGCGGAAGCGATAGATT
>CAIYXD010000423.1 GCA_903930085.1 uncultured Flavobacteriia bacterium | reverse complement strand
GCAGTTCTATTTGTCAGTGGTATTGTTGCTGTCCGAAAAATCAAGGATCCAAAAAATAATTTTCATTTTGTACCATTTGCTACTATTCCTTTTCTGTTTGGTTTACAGCAGTTTTCAGAGGGTTTTGTTTGGTTGTCTTTAACGCATTCCTACTCGGTAGCCACCCTTCAAATTTCCACAAGTTTCTTTCTCGTCATTGCGCAAGTGCTTTGGCCAGTTTTAGTTCCTTTCTCTATCTACTTATTGGAAAATGATTCAAAGCGTAAAAAAATACTCCTTGCCATCTCGATTTTCGGTTTCTTAGTATCTGGATATTTGGCATATTGTTTACTGATATTTCCTTTTACAGCTTCAATTCGAGGAAACCATATTTTTTACACCTTAGGTTTTAAATACTCCGAATTTGCGTATAGCGGGATTTTCTATTTTATCCCAACCGTTTTGCCTGCGCTAATTTCCGCAACAAAACACATGGTTTATTTTGGGTTAACGATTTTGGTTTCTTTTATTTTTTCAAAGGTTTTTTATGGGGATTATGTAATCTCTGTCTGGTGTTTTTTTGCCGCCATTTTAAGTATAATTATCACCTTTATCATTTGGAAAGCAAACGAAATTGAAAGCCTGAAAAAGATTCACATTGAATAATACATCCAATAAGGAATTCAATATTCACCAACACTTAAACATAAAGTAGATTTAATCAATCTATTGTTTTTGAAGCTCTTCCAATCGTTTTTGACGTTGCATTGGATTTTCGCCCATGGATTTTTGCTTGAATAATTCGTAGCGTGTCGGTTCAATTCTAGCTGGCCAACTGTTGTTATTCAAATCTGTATCAGCCGTTTCTAAGAATGGATCCAAGCGGAAAGAAATCACTTCTTTATCAAAGATTAGCACTTTTGAAACTTTGTTTTCGTATTGTCGCCAGATTTCAGCCGGAATCCTGATTACTTCTGTTGAATTGTCTACGAATGTTACTTCAATAATTAGTGGTGTTACCAGTCCGCCGATATTGGAAAAAGTCAATTCGTAAAACTGCTTGTTGGAATTCAAAAGCTTAAGATCTTCATCTGTTAGTTTCTGCTTGAAATCGTCGTATTCTTTGCGGTCTAATGCATCTATTAGGTAGATATTTCGTTTGGCGTAATAATCATCGATTGCAGGGTCGAGCTCATTTATAGTTTCTTTTATGGAATCTTTGTTTCTGGAGTCACCAATGAATTTGTCTTTTGAATTGGCTCTTGCCGCATGAAATGGTTTTTCCATTTCTGGATTATACGTGTTCAATTGAAACCATTTCACATTATCTAGAGAAACATCTACATTATCGGTAGAGTAGAACCAACCTCTCCAAAACCAGTCCAAATCAACTGCAGACGCATCTTCCATTGTCCGGAAAAAATCTGCTGGTGTTGGATGTTTGAATTTCCAGCGTTCACAATATATTTTAAAGGCATAATCAAATAATTCCCGCCCCATGATTGTTTCTCGCAAAATATTCAATGCTGTTGCCGGTTTGCCATATGCATTATTTCCAAACTGAAAAATAGATTCGGAATTGGTCATAATTGGCGAAATAAATTGTTTTTCACCGCGCATGTAATCTGCGATCATATACGCAGGACCTCTTCTGGAAGGATATGCGCGTTCCCATTCTTGCTCGGTTAGATATTGCACAAATGTATTTAATCCTTCGTCCATCCAAGTCCATTGGCGCTCATCGGAATTGATAATCATTGGGAAAAAATTGTGTCCAACTTCATGAATTATTACGCCCCACATGCCATATTTTGTGTCTGCGGAATACG